>JAFGEY010000259.1 GCA_016931365.1 Anaerolineae bacterium | reverse complement strand
TGGCGGCCCAGGATGCTGTCGCGCGGGTCGCGCACCCAGAAAATGTATTTGGCCTGAGGAAACATGCGCATGATCCACGGAAAGCAGAGCGTGGTTTCGGGGATTTTCCAGCCCTTGTGCTCGTCCGGGCTGTCGAGCACCGACTTGAGGTAGGCATGGATCAGGTCGGTGAATTCCTGGGGAATGTCCATCGTGAGCAGGTCGCTCCAATCCCATTCCAGGCCGTCCTGCCACTTGACGTAGCTAGCCAGCACGCGGCAGGCTTCGTACATATCTTGCGGCGGCACCAGGTCGCCGGAGCGGTTGAGCAAAGCGCCCATGTAGACATTGCTGGCATACAGCGTGTGCGACATGGCACGGGTGCCGCCGTGCCCGCGCCCGATGATGATGATAAGTGACATAGAATAACCTCAATTTACAGCGTAATCACCTGCCCCGTCTGCCACGACTCGATCGCCGCTTCGATGACCATCTGGGCCTTGAGCGCTTCTTCCCCGGAGCCCTCGATCTCCTCCGGGGCGGCGCCGGCCAGGTTTTGCTCCACCCAACGCCCGATGCGGCTGTCAAAGGTCTCGTCGAATTTCATCATCCCGCCGACATAGTCATAAGTGATCGTTTCGCGGCTGAAGCGGGGATAAAAGGTCAGGTGCTCGCAGGCATCGAGGAGGACAAAGCGCGCGTCCATCCCCACCACTTCCAGCGATTCCAGACCGTAAGAGCCGCCGGGGCCGGTGGCGTCGTAAGAGCCGGTCAGGTGGCCGACGATGCCGTTTTTGAACTGTAAGTTCACCTGCACATTCGACCAGCAAACACGCTTGCCGTCGGGGCCGTCCTTGCGCGGGGCCTTTTTGAAAAAGGCCTGCACCTTGGCCACATCGCCGCCAAAATAGCGCAAAATATCGACCGAGTGCGGGTGCAGAGCGCGCATGTGGAACCAGGGCGAAGTCTCGTTGGGATTGTTGATCCACATGGTCATGTTGATGATGTTGATCTCGCCCAGGCGGCCTTCATCGATCCAGCTTTTGGCCAGGGCCGCGGCAGGTGTGAAGCGGTGATTGAGATCAACGCCATAGCGCACGCCCTTCTTCTTGGCCAGGGCGACCATTTCCTGCGCCTCTTCGACGTTATTGGAAATGGGCTTTTCGCCGAGGGTAGGAATGCTCGCGTTGAGCAATTCGACAGTGGCCTGGTAATGATCGCCGCCATTTTCGGCGCCGGCGGTGCACATGCTCGCCGCGTCAATGCAGATGCCACTGTCGAGCATCTCTTGAATCGAGTAAAACGCCGGGCAGCCATAGGCAGCAGCAGCCTTGTCGGCGCGATCGTGGAGAATATCGCACACGGCGACGATTTTGACATCGGACCGTTTCTGATAGACACGGGCGTGGCGGTTGCCGATGCCGCCCAGCCCGACGATAGCGACGTTTAGCATGATGGACTCCTTTTGGGGATGTTGGGTAGTTGGGTGGTTAGGTGGTTGGGTGGTTGGGTGGTTTGAACGCGATACGATCCTAACGACCAAACGACCAAACCACCTATTTTTCTTCTCTCGATTTGGACTGTAGTTTCGCCGCCTGGCTGACATCGCCGATGTGCAGCGTGTCGTAGGCCTGCTGCGACGAGGTGAACGAGCCGACACCCTCGTGCCCGTGCCAGTCGCCCTGGTGATGGATGGGGTTGGGCAAACCGGTTTCGGCCTCGCGTTTGGCGATCCAGGCCGCCATGCGCCCCTTGAGCAGGGCCACCACATCGGGATAGACCCCGGCCAGATTGACGTTTTCTTCCGGGTCCTGCACCATGTTGTACAGCTCGACCTCGGGCTTGAAATGGAAATCCGGCTCCAGGGCGACGATCAGCTTCCATTCCGGCGTGCGCCAGCCGTGCTTGCGCATCCAGGTGCACTCGGTGATGTAAAACTCGCTGTCGAACGAGGCCGCCTCGCCGCGCACCAGCTTCATCAGGCTTTGGCCGTCGAACTGGATTTCGGAATCAATTCCTGCCAGCTCCAGCACCGTCGGCGCCAGGTCTTGCTGGCGATTGTAGCCCTTGAGCCGCTTGCCGGCCGGCACCTGGGCCGGGTAGCGGATGACCAGCGGCACGTGCAGCACGTTGTCATAGATGCCGTGATGGTCGAACCAGCACTCATGGTCGTAGAGCGTCTCGCCGTGATCGGCATTGATGACCACGATGGTATTGTCGAGGATGCCGTGCGCCTCCAGGGCGTTGAAAATGGTCTGGATCGCCGCATCCATGTAGGCCACCGCGCCGTCGTACTGGGCGATGACGTAATCCTTGTCGGTGATGCCGGGCGGCATCCAGGAAGCGAAAAAGTCGCAGAACGGCTTGAATGCCTTGACCGGTTCCATCGATTTGTTGCGCGGATCGCACTCATTGCCGTGATAAAAGGCGCGTTCGTAGGGCTGCGGCGGCAGGTAGGGCGCGTGCGGGTCCATGTGACGCAAAAAGAGGAAAAAGGGCGCTTTTTCCTTGACCAGCCGATCCAGTTCGGGAAGGGCCACCTCGTTGAGGTTTTGCGCCTTGGGGCTGCGCCCCTCGTTCCAGGTGCCCCAGCCGGCAAAGTTGAGATAGGTGTCAAAGCCGCGCGAACTGGGGTTGCCGGTAAAGCCGACGCAGGTGGTATTGTAGCCCTGCTCCTTGAGGATTTCGGCCAGCGTCTTGACTTCCGGACGCAAAGGCCCCTTGTGCCGCAGGGCGACCACCTGGGTCGTAAAAACGTCCATCCCGGTGAGCATCGAGCCGTAGCCGGGCGTGGTGGGGATGTAGGCGCTAAAGGTGTTCTCAAACAGCGCACCACCCTGGGCAAAACGGTCGATGTGCGGCGTGGTGAGTCGATTGTAGCCGTAACAGCTCATGTGGTCGGCGCGCAGCGAGTCGATGCCGAG
>JAFGEY010000258.1 GCA_016931365.1 Anaerolineae bacterium | reverse complement strand
CGCGACGCGCACAAGGGCACCTTTGGCAAGGCAATGATCGCCGCCGGATCGGTCAACTATGCCGGGGCGGCCTATCTGGCTGGGGCCGCCGCAACACGCGTCGGCGCGGGGTTGGTCACACTGGCTATACCGCAGCTTTTACACCCCATCCTGGCCGTGAAACTGGTCGAAGCCACTTACCTGCTCTTGCCGCATAGCACCGGCGTGCTCAATGCCGACGCCGTCGACGTGTTAACCGAAGCGTTGCCCGGTTATCGCGCGCTACTGATCGGGCCGGGATTGGGACAGGACAAGGAGACGGTCGCTTTTGTCCACAAACTGCTCGGCATTCAACAAACCGTCAAAGGACGCATTGGTTTTCAACATGGCATCGAAACGGCGCCCCGGCCCACCGCCCTGCCCCCCCTGGTCGTCGATGCTGATGGGTTGAATGCACTGGCCCAGGTCAACCGCTGGTGGACGTACCTGCCTACCAACAGCGTGCTCACGCCGCATCCCGGCGAAATGGCGCGTCTGATGAAAACGGAGGCCATCCCTGCCGATCGCATTGCCGTCGCCAGCGCCAAAGCCACCGAGTGGGGACAGATCGTCGTCCTCAAGGGCGCGCACACCGTCATCGCTGCCCCGGATGGACGGATCACCGTGCTGCCCTTTGCCAACTCTGGCCTGGCGACGGCCGGCACCGGTGACGTGCTGGCGGGATGCATCGTTGGGCTGCTGGCGCAAGGGCTGGCGACATTTGACGCCGCCGTCTGCGGCACGTATTTGCACGGGCTGGCCGGGCATAAAGTCGCTCAAAAACTCGGCCCGGCGGGAATGGTCGCCGGAGACCTGCTGCCCGAACTGCCTTGCGCCATTTCTCAAGTCAGCCGTATGTGATCGGTGCTTTTTGCTCCTGGGGCGAGGGAAAACAAGCGCAATGACACACACGCGAAAACCAGGCATCAATCTGAAATTTGTCGTTAAAGGGCTGCTCATCGCCGTACCCGCGATCTTGATCCTGGCCGTTATCGGCATCGACATCATGATCACCCAAACGCCAACGGGACGGCCCCCGGCTCCCACACCGCCACCACCGACGATCCTGGCTCCCCAAGGCGACCTGCCCGCTGAAACGGTCGCTTTTCAAGAGTGGGTACAGTATCGCGGCAACAATCCATCCCTGTCTGGAAGCAGCTTTTTTATGCGGCTGGCCGACGGAACGGTGGTCGGCGTCACCACCGCGCACAGCGTCATCATCGGCAATCCCAACTACCCGATCACTCGCTTTTTCTTTTCCGACGCCAACAAACCTGGGTTTACCGTCGAATTTGACACCCTGCACGGCAAGCCCGGCCGTATGTCACTGGAAATCCTGACCAACGACTATGTGCTGCTGCGGGTCGATCAGCCCGTTGCCGCCAAATTCGTCCTCTTGCCGGACAGGCGCGGCGGGCCGCAGCCGGGCGAGCGCGTCTCCCTGTTCAGCGGCCTGGGCGATGGGCACGGCAGGCGGCGCATCCTCGAAGGGACAACGCACACGGTCGGCGAAAGCGCCGTATGGATACTAATGGACGAATGGACATTCGATCCATCGGCGATGAGCGGATCGCCGGTGCTCAGCCAGCACACCGGCCGGGTCGTGGGGATGGTGATCGCCGTAACCCCGCGCAACTACCGGCCTTTCCCCAAGCGCTATCAATGGCTGGTTGGCATCCACCCGGTCGGCTCGCTCGTCCGGCTGGCAGAATCGGCAGAGACATTTTCAAAATTCACCCAATAACGGCTTTTCAAAGGAGAAAACAATGCCAGACAAAATCGGGATAGGCGTTCTCAGCCACGCGCACGGCCACGCCAACGTGTATTGCGAAGTGATGCGCAAGTTCGCCGACGTCGAACTCGTCGCCACCTGGGACGACGACGAGGAACGCGGGCGGCAAGCTGCGCAGACCTACGGCCTCGATTATCGCGCCCATGCCGACAAAGTGATCAAAGACCCCAAAATCGACGCGGTGATCGTCACCTGCGAGACCAACCGCCACGCCGAATTGGTCGAGCGCGCCGCCGCCGCGGGCAAGCACATCCTCCTGCAAAAACCGATGGCGACGACGTTGGCCGACTGTGATCGGATCATCGCGGCCGTGCGCAAAGCCGGGATCAAATTCAGTATGGCCTTCCAGATGCGCCATGACCCGGTCAACCAAAAGATCAAGGAACTGCTCGACCAGGGCGCAGTGGGCAATGTAGCCATTGTGCGGCGAAGGCACTCGCTCAATGTGCTGCTCAACCCGACCTTTTTCAACGGCCCCACCCGCTGGCACGTCGATCCGATCGCCAATGTGGGCATGTTTTTCGATGACGCCACTCACGCCGCCGACTGGTTCCTGTGGCTGTTGGGCATGCCACGCAGTGTGCTCGCCGAGATCGATAATATTGTCACCCACGTCGCGCCTGACGACAACGGCGTGGCCGTGTACCGCTTTGGCAAGGGCGAGCTGGGCATCCTGCTCAACTCGTCGACCACTGTGGCGGCGGTCAGCACGACCGAGATTTACGGCGACGAGGGCACCATCGTGCAGGATTACGGCGATCAGCCGGGCGCAATCACCCCGCGCCCTGACGGCGTCGCGCCGCTCAAGCTGATCCGCAAGGGTGACAAGCAATGGACCGAATTTCACCTGGGGATTCCGGCCAGCCAGGGCGAGCGGCTGGCTAACGTGCCGCGCCCCTTTGTGGATTATGTGCGCGGCCTGACCGACCAACGCATCAGCGCGGAGGAAGGACGCAAATCGGTAGAGATGGTGTTGGGAGCCTACCAGTCAGCGCGAGAGGGCCGGCGCGTCACTTTTCCGCTGTAGAGGGAGCTGGACTTTCGCGAAAAGTGATCTGACTTGAGCATTCTGCATTTTCCAGATAAGATGTGTCCCATGTTCACACATTTTGCCTGG
>JAFGEY010000257.1 GCA_016931365.1 Anaerolineae bacterium | reverse complement strand
GTGCGTGCAGCTCGGTTCGTTTGCCTGCTGCCTGGGGCCGACGGCTGTGGCGCGCCTGATCGCCGATTTTGCCGCCTGGATGGACAAGGCTGGCTATCCCGACATTGACGCCCTGTGCGGCGACGCATTGGGCCTGTTTACCATGCCGTTGCAAGCGGCCGACGAGCGCCAGCGCCGGCTGACGGCGGCGTACCGGGCGGCGCAGCCCGATGCCAATTTGTGCACGGGCTGCGAACAGTGCCTGGATGTGTGCTGGTACGATGCGATCGCGATGCGCGATGGCCTGGCGGTCAAGAGCGAGGCGTGTGTCGGGTGCGGATACTGCTTCCAGGTCTGTCCCACGGGCGCGTTGCAAGCGCCGACGGGAGATATCCTGGCCTGGGGATTTCAGAAGGGTAAATAAATGGAGGATCGAGGTGTTTGACATGCAAAAGCTTTTTTCTCGTCTGGATTTTTCGCATTCGGGGTTGGCCGGAGCGCGGGCATGCCTGGAGGCAGGCGATGAGCGGGGCGCGCTGCACGCCGTGATCGGGCATTTTCGAACCCGCACCAGCCCGACCTATCTGTTCGACGAGTTGGACGTTGCTGCGTTTCAAGATGAAAAGGTGATCGAGGAGGCCGACCAGGTTTGCAGCCACGCGATCTTTGGCTACGATCTGGGGCCGGTGATCGATTGGCACTTTAACCCCACGGTCGATTCCTCTCGCGATCCGGAGTGGCTGTGGTCGCTGGCCCGGCATAACTTTTGGGTCACGCTGGCCCGAGCCTATGCGCTCACCGGCGATGAAAAGTATGCCCGCGAGTTTGTCAACCAACTCCAGGCTTTTGTTGCCAGTTGGCCGATGGAAACGCACATGGCCGATCCTGATTCGCACATGGATTTTCCCGGTGATGCGTGGCGCTCCATCGAGGCGGGCATTCGCATCTATACCGTATGGCTGCCGGCGATGGTCTACTTGCGCCGGTCGCCCTCGTGGGGTGAAGAAGGCTGGGTCTGTTTCTTGAATGCCCTTCACGACCACGCCGAGTTTTTGTGCCCGCATTACAGCAACCACTCGCACGCCAGCAACTGGCTGACCATGGAAAGCACGGCTCTCTTTCAACTGGGCGTGATGTTTCCCGAGTTCAAGCGTGCGGCAGAGTGGCAAAAGCTGGGCTATCGCCGGATTGTGCACGAGGTGCGCTACCAGTTTGACCATGAGGGTGTGCACATGGAACGCACACCGATCTATCACCTGGTGGCGGCAGGCGCGTTTTTGCAGGCTTTTCGCATCGCCACGCTGAATGGCATCCCCGTACCGCCGTATATGCTGCCGATCCTGGAAAAGAGCGCCGAATACTTGATGCTGTTGGTCAAACCCAACTTGACCCTGCCGATGATCGGCGACGCGGATCGAAATGCGCTGCGCGACCGCCGGGCCGACTCGGCGTTGTATGAGGGCATGAATCTGACTACCGATCCGCGCGATCTGAACGAGTTGCGCGCCTTTTTCCGCACCATGGCCGATCTGACCGGACGGCAGGATTTTCGGTATTTTGCCACCTGCCGCCGGGAAGGGACGTCGCCCGAACAGAAAAACTATGCGCTGCCCGATCCCGGATTTCACGTTTTTCGCACCGGCTGGGAGGAACGGGATTCTTATGTCTTGGTCACCGGGACGCAGTTGGAGCGGGGCGAGAGCAGCGCGCACTCGCACTTTGACGCCGGACACCTGGAACTCCACGTTGAAGGCGAAGACGTGCTGATCGATACCGGGCGGTTCATTTATTCGAACAATGCCTGGCGGGCCTGGCGGGATTATTTTTATTCTTCGCGGGCGCACAACACGATCGGCGTGGACGACCACAAGATGGGCCAGGTTCCCAACACCAGTTCGCGGAGCCGCTGCCTGCGCACCTGGCGCCATCGCTTTGAATCTGGACCCGACGTCGATCTGATCGAGGTTTCGCACAATGGCTACGCCTTTATGGAGGAGCCCATCTTTCACCTGCGGCGGGTGATCTGGTTCAAGCCGGGCGTCTGGCTGGTTGACGATGTGCTCACCGGATTGGGCTGCCATACGTACGATCTATCTTTCAACTTTCCGCCCAGGCCGTTACAGGCCGATGACCGCGCATTGGGTGCTTTTATCTATCATGGAGAGCGGGTCAAGGTCAGGTTGATGCCTTTGCTGCATGCAGGACTGAAAGCTTGTGTGTTGGAAGGATCGCTTGCGCCCAAGGGCGGATGGGTTTCGTATGGGTACGCGGTCAAAATTCCGGCCCCTCAGTTGATTTACACCCAAGTGGGCCCGGCGCCCGCGCGGTTCCTCACGGCCATCGTTCGAGAGGGCAAGGGCGAGGTTCGCCCGGAAGGCAAGGAAGAGCAGTCTGAACTTGCGCTCACGGTGATCAGCGCAAACAAGACCTGGCACGTCACAGTTGCGGGCGAAGCGCGGCAATGGGCAATCTCGTGGGACTGATCGTCGTGCAAGCAGGTCGGGACCGGGAGGCGGGTAGTAGCAGTTCGGTGGAAAAGAAACGGGAATCGGCTGTAACCGTTCCACGTCAATGGCGAGGCCGCGCCCAGAGTACCAGCGCCAGCATCGCGCCGAACCCTCCCGCGCAAAGCAAGTATAGCCCGGACAATCCGATCCATGGTAGCAGCGCGTAGGCCAGCAGCGGCCCTGCCGCGCTCCCCAAATCGCCGACGGTGTGCACCAAACCGATGGCGCGCCCCTGATGGCGTTTTTGGACCAAATCGCCGGTGAGTGCCGTAGTCAGGGATTGGATGCCGCCGCTGGCAATCGCCCCAAACACAATTCCCGTCAGGAGGGTCAGCAGTCCATCCTGGCCCATCAAGGTCATACTGAATGCGGCGACACCCAGCCCCCACGCCAATACCGTCCACCGGCTCCGCTGCCGGTCGGATAGGGTTCCGGCCAGTGGAGCTGCTCCCATACTGAGCAGCGTGCGCCCGGCCGACAACAGGCCTGTCAGCGTGGCAATGCCGATTGCCTGCCGTGCCAAAGACAGTCGCTCCTGCACCAACAGCCCTAACGTTGCCGAGAGGACTCCGGCGATGGCAAACCGGTTGACGCCGTACAATGCTGCCGCGAGCCATACGCCATTGTTGGCAAGCATGCCGGGGCTGTTCACCTGCGTTGGCCGTTCAGGTTGGCGCGGACGTGCGGAGCGCGTCTCCGGCAGCCAGATCAGGGCGACACAGCCGCCTAACGCTGTCAAAGCCGCACCGATCCACATTGTGGCCGTGTAGCCAACCTGGTCCGTCAACAGGCCGCCCACAAACGATCCCCCCGCTGCCCCCAGGAAGAACCATGTCTGGTATAGCCCGATCCATCGCCCGCGATCGTGGATGGTGGTCACATCCAGGAGCATCGTCGTGCCTCCCACCCAGATACCTGACCAGGCCAGTCCCCACAAGGCGCGTCCAATCAGCAAAGGCCAAAATCCACGCCCGATGGCATAGATGGCGGTCGAGATGACGCCAATGAACAGCGCGCCGACAAAGAGCCAGCGTCTCGACCAGCGATCGTTGGCTGCGCCGGCCAGGCCATTGAACAGCAGCCGGACGGCGCGATTCACG
>JAFGEY010000256.1 GCA_016931365.1 Anaerolineae bacterium | reverse complement strand
TCGCCCATTGTGTCGTGGTGGAGCAGCCAGCTCACTTCGAGCACCAACGTCGCGCCGTTTTCAAAACGCACAAAGGCCGCGGCGAAATCTTCCACGTCGAACTCGGGCGGGATGGCGCCACCCCAGATGCTGAAGGCCCCTTGTTGGTGGGCGATCTCGGCGCGGGCGACGCCGGTCACGGCGACGGGCCTGGGGTTGCCCATCAACCACAGCGTCAGGTCGAGGATGTGCACGCCGATGTCAATGCACGGACCGCCGCTAGAGTGTTTTTTCATGATGAATCCGGGGCGGGTTGGGGCAGCGGCGCGGCGCAGCATCCAGCTCCGGGCGTGATAAATGTCGCCCAGCGCGCCGGCTTTGATCTCGGCCTTCATCGCCTTGGACGAGCCGCGGAAGCGAAAGTGCTGGGCTGTCATCAGCATCTTGCCCGACGCGTCGCGCGCGGCAATCATGTCACGAATCTCTTGTGGCGTGGCGGCCAACGGCTTTTCACAGATCACGTTCTTGCCCGCTTGCAGGGCGGCGATGCTCAGCGGGGCATGATAGTTGTTCGGCGTGCAGATGTCAATGATGTCGATGTCGGGATCGTCGATCAGGGCAGCCGAATTGGTCTCCAGCCGGGCGACACTGTGTTGCTTGCCCCACCGTTCGAGCGCTGCTTCGCTGACGTCGGCACCGGCGACGACCTCGGCGAGTTCTGATGCTTCCCAGCCGGGCATGTGTGTGCGGGCAATGCCACCGACGCCGATGACGCCCACTTTTAGTTTGGTCATATTGTGCTCCTTTTTTCAAGCTGTCGAGAGGATACTAGAAAATGTGCCAAGTAAAGCAGGAAAATATTATAGCACAAACGCGCCTTGATGCGAAATGAGATCGGTCCAAGCCAGAGGTCATCACATTTGGATTTGAGCGAGTGCAGAATAGACCTGCCATCAGGCAGCGCTGGCCCTTGCCAGATATCCCAGAGACGAAACAAAGACGGCTTGACAGGGATAACATCCCCGTCAGGCCGCCCGTGTTATGGACAATTCTATCTCGACCTGACAAAATGGGTCCCGAAACCTTGCATTAACGATCTCTCTAAACATTGCGAACTGCAAGATGTCTTGTTTCGAATTCTCAAGTACTCCTTGGTTTATATATGTTCTACAGACACCTGTTTGTGTCTTTTTGTCAGTACTTCGATCAACGCTTCCAGGTACACCTGGCGCATTGGCTTGCCGCGCACCACGTCGGCCAATTGGTTGGGATTCAGCGCGTCTCCGACGATAAACCGGATGTCATCCGCAGCGAGCAAGAGCCGCGCCAACTGATCGTCGGCTTCCTGCCCCGGGGACAGGTCGTGGATCGTTTCCGCCTGCTTGAGCAGATCGACCGTTGAACTGAGCGTCAAAATGCCTTCTGTGACCAGATCGATGCCATCGAGCTTGGCAACGGGCGGCAATTTGTGCTTGCGTGTCTCGCCTCTTTGACTTGGCGGCAGCCACTCGACCTTTAGTTCGCGATCCAGCACCCGTGCGGCAACCTGAGCGGTCGTGCCGCCACAAATGACCTTGCGCCCTGGCGCGTCGATCAATCTTTGTACCGCCTGCTCGTCCAAAGTGGGTTTCGACGGTGGCCCGGTAAAGACGGTCACGGCGCGACTCTGCCGCACGCGCATCCCGATGGCTGTCGAATCGTCGCCTGGTTCGCCGCCGTAAAGCTTGAGACAGGTGTGCTGCAGGGAACGCACCAATTGATGGGCGTCACCCCTGGTTTCGACCCAGCGGCGCACTGCTGTGGCAATGTTTTTCCAGCCCCAGCCAAAGCGATACAGCCCGCCAACACCGGCGTGGACGTACCCGTCGCTGAGCATGACCAACGTATCGCCTTCTTGCAGGGTAAAAGAGCCTTCGCGTATGGTGCGCCCGGCGACCTCTCGCTCCACCATCGGCAGGTCAACTAGCTGATCATTGCGTACCAAAATTAGCGGCTCGCTGTCATACTCAACCAGGTACGCCTCGCGCCCATTGATGATGTGCAGTGCAGCAAAGGCGGCGTAAGCCAGGTGGCGTTCCTGGCACTCGGGCAGGGTTTCAGTGAGTGTCTCCAGCACCTCATCGGTGGTCGCGCCGTGCTCCAGCATCGACGAAGCAATTTCGACGGTCAAGGTCGCTAAAATGTTGGCCTTGACCCCGCTGCCCAGCCCATCGGAGAGGACGATATTGAGCGCGTCTTGAGTTCGGGTCACTTTGACCCAGTCACCGCACAGTTCTTCGCCATATTTGCACAGGCTGTCCCAAGCTACTTCTACGATCTGTCTCATTTTTCTATCAACCGTGCCAATTGGGTGAGCAAGACTTTGGTTTCCGCCGTCGTCTCGCCCAACAGTCCGGCAATTTCGTGAGCGACGCGCATTTGCTGCTTGATAACCTCTTGCGAATGTGCCAATGTCTCGGCACGGATCCGTTCCAGTTCGTTGCGCTGCTGCTCTTGCTCGGTCACGTCGCGCAAGATGGCGACGATCAAGTTTTCACCACCTACCGGCACGATCGCCTTTTCCACGATCAGGTCATCGCCTAAGCGCACAATCTTGTTCAACACCGGCTGGCCTGTGTCGCGGACCTCGATAAAATCATCAATCACCTGCAGTACCTCGCGCAAAGGACGGCCGATCACCGTCGCTCGCCGGCAGTTGAACATCTGTTCCGCCGACGCTGAAAAATCCTGGATATGTAGCGCCTGATCGACGATCAAGATCGCGCTTGGGGTCACGTCCATCACCACATTGGTCAGCGATTCGGCGCGCGCACGCATATAGGGAATGCACATCGTCGCCTCTGCCATCCCTCGCAGTACGGCGACGGCCTTTTCGCGGCACGATTCGTAACCGCATGCACCGCAATTCAGTTCATCCTCTGGCCCGAACTTGTCTACGCGCCGCAGTACCTGGACGATCTGCGTTTCGGTGAATTCGGGCACGGGTACACTATAGTCGTGGTAGTCGCGCTCCAGTTCGGGCCATTCATTGCGTGTGGGCAGCGGCTTGGGTTGACGATGTGCGGCATAGTGTTGAATCCGCTGGCGTGACAAGATCATACTCGGTCGATCCATAAAGGATGGTCCATTGATGCACCCGCCCTCGCAAGCCAAAAGTTCAACCAGGCAGGCTTCGACTGCATCAGAGCGGATACCTTGCAGCACATTACGGCAGGCATCCATGCCTGATGCGGTCAATACATGGCTCGAGAGGATATCGGTGTCCATCTGCGCTGTGCCGACCAGCCCCCCCTCGATCGGAAACAGCCGTGCGTTGACGCGCTTAGGCAGCGATTCCAATGGCACTGGCGCCGGAAAATTGATGCTACGTTCGCCTAACCATGCTTCCAGTTCAGTAAAGGTTAACGCCGCATCCATCACCCCAGCCACGGCCGGTTCGGCGATCTCGCCCTTTTTGGCGATGCATGGTCCGATGAATACGACAAATGCTTCCGTACCGTACATCCGCTTCAAATACCGCCCGTGTGCGATCATTGGCGAAACGATTGGGGCCAGATGTGGGATCAGATCGGGATAATATTGCTCGACCAGATTGACCACCACCGGGCACGATGAGGCAATGATCGGCCAGTGATCCTGCATTTGGTGTACGAGTTCAGCGTGAGCAAGGCCGACCATCTCTGCCCCAAACGAGGTTTCCCCGGCTGCTGCAAATCCCAACCCG
>JAFGEY010000035.1 GCA_016931365.1 Anaerolineae bacterium | reverse complement strand
TTGACGAGTTCTGCCGTTTCTTCGACAGAAACCTCGGTCTCAGGCTGCAACTCGCGCAGCCAGGCAGGGATCTCGGCTTCTTGAACAAGCTCAACCTCTTCTTCGATCACCTCTTTGACAAATTCTGCCGTTTCTTCGACAGAAACCTCGGTCTCAGGCTGCAACTCGCGCAGCCAGGCGGGTAGTTCTTCTTCGACACCCTCCGGAACACTGACTCGCTCTTCAGGCATACCTTCAGGTTCGATGACAGCCTCCGGCTGTATTGTTGCCATACCCATGATCTTGGATTCGAGTTCGACCAACCAGTCCGGCATCCCTTCCATCGGTTCCGGCAACTCGACGTGAACCGACTCGGCAGCAACGACTGACGGTTGGGGCTCAGTCACTGTCAGTACCTCCGACCTGATCGTCTCCGGCTCGGGCGCGGTGACAGGCTCAAGCAGCCCAGTCGTCGTGCCGGCGATCTCGGATTCGAGTTCGACCAACCAGTTCGGCATCTCTTCCACCGGCGCTGGCAGTTCGATGGCACTCACGGCCTGAGCAACCGTGGCTTGATCGACTGGAGACTCGGCTACCGGCTCAACTTGCGGAACAATCAGCCAGTCCGGCAATTCAGCTTCCTCAAGGGCCTTTACCGGCTCTGACATTTCGAGTGGTGTTTCCTCAACAGCCTCTGGGCCAAGATCGCGCAGCCAATCGGGGATCTCATCTTCGCCCGCAAACTCGACCTCACCCACTGTCGCAAAAGCCGTGACCTCAGCTTCCTCTTCAGCCAGGGGAGACAACTCGGTCAGCCAGTCGGGCAATTTGGTTTCTTCAAATTCTTCTTCCAACTCGGACTCGATCTCGCTTACAAACTCGGGTTCACCAACAGCCTCCGCAGGCTCAACCTGCTCGCCAGTCGGAATCCCCGGCTGAAGTTCGCGCAGCCAATCGGGGATCTCGGCTTCTGTGGCTAGTCCGGTTTTACTTTCTCCAAAAGCTGTGGTTTCTGCCTCTTCTTCAGCCTCAGGTGCCAACTCGGTCAGCCAACCGGGCAATTCGACCTCTTCAAGCTCTTCTTCCAGTTCAGGCTCGATCTCGTTGACAAGCCCGATTTCGGTTTGGGGCTGGAGCTCACGCAGCCAATCGGGGATTTCGCCCACACCAGTCGGCCCGGCTTCCTCCATTGTTTCAATGGGCATAACCTGGGCTTCTTTCTCGGCTTCAGGGGTCAGTTCGGCCAGCCAATCCGGGATTTCGGCCCTTTCTAGTTCTTCTTCCGGCGCGATTTCTTCTGGCATTCCAATAGCGGCAACAGGTTCTTCTTCAGTTTCAGGGGTCAGTTCGGCCAGCCAGTCCGGAATTTCGGCCCCTTCTAGTTCTTCTTCCGGCTCGATTTCTTCTGGCATTCCAATAGCGGCAACAAGTTCTTCTTCGGCTTCAGGGGCCAGTCCGGCCAGCCAATCCGGCAGCTCTTCTTCAAATTTACCAAGCGATTGCTCGTCATTTGTGGGTTCAAGCACTTTAGAAGGTTCTTCTGCGGATAGTTCAGTCAGCCAATCCGGAAGTCCTTCTTCCACAGCCATCTCTTCGGTTACTATGTCCAATCCACTCTCTTCCACCTCGGGCTGCAAGGCCATCAGCCAGTCCGGTGTTTCCTCCTCGACGGCCTCTTCTGACTCCATTCCTTCCTCAACAGGCGCAAGGGAAGGCGCACCGACTTGAGCCTCGCCGTCGACCGGGCGGAGGTCAGACAGCCAATCGGGTGTGGCCGTCGCCTCTTCAGCCTCGTCAGCACTCTCTTGCTGGATATCGCGCAGCCAAGTGGGGATCGCCGGCTCTTTTTCTTCCCGGGTCTGCAACTCACGCAGCCAGGCTGGAGCCGATGGTTCTTCGGACACTCGCTCTTCAGATTTGGGTTCGACAACATCCACTGCCTGCGCTTCTCCCTCCGAAGGCCAGGCCTGCAACCAGTCGGGCATTGTCTGTGGCTCTTGATCTTCGATCGGCTCCAAAGTCCCACCCGCCTGGGTGATCTCGCCGATCTGCTCAAGCCAGCTTAAATCTTCGACCTGGGTGTCGCCAGTTTCAGGCTGTGCGACAAAGACGGCCTGGGCTTCGCGCTCCAGGTAGGGCACCTGAACGTCGGCCAGAGGGACGGGAGAGCGTTCGCCGAACATCTGATAAGCAACATAACCTTCGGGATCCATAGCAAGGGCGATCTGAAGGTGTTTTTGGGCCTCGTGTTCCATCCCCACTGCCCAGCGGATCTGCCCAGCGATCAGGTTGGCCTTGAGGCAATTGGGTAGCTTGTCCAACAACCGACGCGCGATATTGTCGGCCATTGCGCTCATCCCTTCAGCGTGCCAGAGCGCCTCTGCCAGGGCTACTTCGAGGTAAGCAATATGCAATGGCGCAAGTCCCGAGGTGCCTTGTATCATCTTTTCCAATTCGTCGACCGCGTGCTGGTAAAATCCACCTTTGGCGTACAAACGCGCCAACGCACCGGCGCTGAGCTTGATCCGAGGGCGATCGACGCCGTCACGCCGGCTGTATAGTTGACGCAGCAGCCCGCGAATTTCCGAGCTGCCGGGTTCAACCTCAAAAGCGCGCTCCATCAACCAGGTGGCCTGTTCAAGTTCACCCAGATCGTCAGTGAGAACAGATAGCCGACTCCAGGCGTTGGCGTCTTCGGGATCGGCGCTGAGCACGCTCTGATAAAAGTGCGTGGCGTACGAATAGTCCCCTTTTTCCAGGCAGACATACCCGAGCAGACGATACACAGGCAGGTACATCGGATAGTAGGACAGGATATGGCGGCAGTGTGCAATGGCTCGCTCAATGGCACCGCTCTGAATGGTCTGCCTGATCTCTTGGTTATATTTTTTCAAGCTGATCTGGGACATACAAACCCTCCCACTTTGCACAAGTTGGACCCGCCCAATCATCGTTGACCGGCTGCAAATAAACGCCCATGTGCCTTAAATACTCTGCACAAAAAATATTAAAGTATTTTATACATCTTGTTATTTTTACAAGTATTGTAAACAAGTGTTACATGCATTTGTATTCCTATTTTAACATGGTGCGTGGACTATGTCAAGCTATTGACCAGGTGACATAAAAATTAGGATAGGCGCTAATCGGCCTTGTGTGGGTCAAGCGCATCACGCAGGCCGTCACCGATAAAATTGAGTGCGATGACGGTCACAAAGATCATCAAGCCGGGGAAAATGGCCGTCCACGGCGCGCGCATCATCTGCGCCTGGGCGTTCTTGAGCATATTGCCCCAGGTGGGCGTCGGCGGCTGGACGCCAAATCCCAGGTAGCTGAGGCCGGACTCGGTGACAATCGACGTGGCGACGAGAAACGTGGCAGCGATGATGATCGAACTCGCCGCGTTAGGAAACATGTGGCGAACCATCATCCGCAGGGGAGGCACGCCGACGCAGCGTGCAGCGAGGATAAACTCTTGCTCTCTGATTGACAGAAATGCGGCGCGCACCAGCCGAGCGACCGGCATCCACGACAGCACGGCGATGACCAGAGCGATTGAAAGGACGCTGGCAAAAGCCGTGCCGCGCAGCGCCTCGACCGGTAGATCGCGCAGCGCAAGCGCCAGGATGACCAGCACAAACAACGAGGGAAAGGCGAGCATCATATCGACCAGATGCATCAGGACGCCATCAACCCAACCGCCGTAAAATCCGGCCAGCCCACCGACCACCGTGCCCAGGATGACGGCCAACGCCATCGCCATTGCGCCGATGATCAGTGAAATCCGCCCGCCGTACAAGAGACGGGTCAACAGATCGCGGCCCAGCTCGTCGGTGCCCATCAGGTGCTGCCAGGAAGGCGGGGCCAGCATCAAATCCAGGTTGGTCTTTTCTGGGTTGTATGGTGTGGCGACCGGGGCCAGGCTCGAGGCCAGGATCAGGACAAGAATGATCGCCGAGCCGACCATCGCCGGTTTGTGGCGGCGAAAAGATCGCCATCGTGTGCCGCTCAAGCTACGCGCGACGTCCCGTGATGTGCAATTGGCTTTGTGGCTGCCAGACTGCTCGCGAGATGAACCGGGCACCGATGGCTCCTTGACAAAGACAAATCCGTGTTAATTCGTGGAAATCAGCGTCAATCAATTGTAAGCGATGCGCGGATCCAGAATCGCATAGACCATGTCGGCGATCAGGTTGAAAGCGACGATCAGCGTGGCATTGATCATCACAATGCCCATCAACACCGCATAATCCACGCGTTGGGCGGAACGGAAAAAAAGCCGGCCCATCCCCGGCCAGCCAAAGATCGTCTCGGTAAAGAGTGCGCCGCCAAAGAGTGAGGGCATGTCCAGCGCCAGCAGTGTCACCAGCGGGATGGCCGCGTTCTTGAGCGCGTGAACGTACAGCACCATCCGCTCCGGCAGGCCCTTGGCCCGCGCCGTACGCACGTAATCCTGATGGATCACTTCAAGCATGCTGGCGCGCAGATAGCGCATATAGCGCGCCGCGCCGTACACGCTGAGCATCGTCGCCGGCAGTACGAGGTGATACAGGTAATCCCACCACGGCGTGCGGCCCAGCTCGCGCTTGAGGCGGATGTCAAACATGCTGCCGCCGGGAAAAAGCGGCGTCCCGGCCAGGCGCTCACCCGCCCAGGCGGGCCAGTCGAGCGTGGCGTGAAAGAAAATGATCAGCAGCAAGCCAAACCAAAAGATCGGGATCGAACGGCCCATATAAGAGATCGCCGTAGCGATATAATCGAAAGGCGAGTACTGCTTGACCGCTGAGAGAATGCCAACCGGCATGGCGATCAGCAGTTGGCCGATCAGGGCCGCACTCATCAGATACAGCGTCGCCGGAAGGCGTTCGAGGATCATCTCCAGCGCCGGGCGGCGTTCGACATTGGAGCGGCCCATATCGCCCTGCAAGACAGCAAAAAGCCACCTGAAATAGCGGCTGTCAAAAGGATTGACGCGGATCGAGAGCCGGTCGCGCTCGGTCCAACCGGTAACGCGGCGCTCGACATCGAGCACCTTGACCCAGCGCACGTTGCCAACCCTGCCGTCGTCGACGATGGCAACCCGCGCGCCGGCCGACAATTCGCCCGTCTTGACCGGCTCGATGCCGTCCGAGGCGTTGAATTTGCTGTAAAGGTCGATCTTTTCAGCCTTGACCGTGCCACTGCTGCCGCGAAAGTTGAGAAACACCGGCTGGCGCAGCCCAAGCCGATATTCCAGCATCGCCACATCTTCCGGCGTGATGTTGGGGTTCTCTTCATAGATCGCCAGCGGATCGACCGGGCTGATCGCGATCAGCCCGTAGACGATTGCGCTGATGAAAAACAGCACCGGGATCGCCTGCAGGATGCGGCGAATCAAATAGCGCGCCATACCCTTTTACCTATCCAACCACCACCCTTCGGCGTTCCAGGCGATGGTCTCCCAGATGTTGCACTC
Organism: Anaerolineae bacterium; assembly: GCA_016931365.1. Next base: position 3,994 of record JAFGEY010000035.1, on the reverse strand, counting down.
CCAGCCTTTCAGCGCAACAACGTGCGCGTTGATCTCCATGCGGTCGTAGAGAAAGATTTGCGGGCGGCCAAGTGCGATGCGCTCGGAGGCCTTTTGGTAAGCATCGGCGCGCACCACCTCATCTGGGCTGCTCCCGGCGACCGCAATCCACTTGTCGGCTTCGGAGTCGATCCACCGCGAATAGTTGAACCCCTGTCCGGCATTGTCGTCACATGGGATGCTGGAAGAGGCATAGTAACCTTCCATATGGCTCTGCGGATCGATACCATAGGTGGTGGTGTACAACAAAACGTCAAACTGACCGTGCTTGCGGAACGCACCGCCGGAATAGCTGCCGAAAAGCTCGGCGCTGGGCACGTTCTCAATGTACATGGCGATGCCGATCTCGGCCATCATTTCGACGATCACCTGCTCGGTCTGCTCACGCAGCGCGTTGCCCGAGGTGGTCTGCAACTTGAGCTTGAGCACCTTGCCTGCTTGTGCGGTAGCGCAGCCATTGCACTCGCGGATGCCATCGCCGTTCGCGTCGGTCCAGCCTGCTTCTTCGAGCAGCGACCTGGCCTTTTCGGGGTCGTAAGGCGACAACAGAATGTTGGCCCTGGCCCAGCCCAGGTTCAATTCGGTGGTGCCCGGCGTGGCCAAGCCGTAGAGCAGCTTGTCGACCAGCTTTTGCTTGTCAATACCCAGTTCGATTGCCTCGCGCACCCGGGCATCGCCCAACGCCCAGTGCGGCGACGAGTTCGCTTGCAAGTATTCGACACAAGGGGCATCCAGCTCGGGATCGACGAGGTTGAGCAGCAAGCGCTCAGTGCCCGTCTCGGGCGGCGAGTCGAGGACGATACCTTGCCAGCCTTGCACTTCGGGAATGTCTGACTCGACCAGGTCCCACAAAAAGTCGATCTCGCCGGTCTGGATCAACTGCTTGCCGACCTCACGGCTCTCGATCCAGCGCAGGATGATGCTGTCGAGGTAGGGTTTGCCCTCAGTTGCCCAGTATTCGTATTTCTCATTGCGGACAAGGATCATGTGATCGCCGGAAACCCACTCTTCGATCATATAAGGGCCTAGAACCGGAGCGGGGATCCGATTGTACTCCCATTCCTGCATCTTGGCCGGGTCGAGGTCGACGTGGCTAGGCAGAATCGCGGGAAAACGGGTCAGGTAAGGAGCATAAAAGGTTTTGTATTTAACAACGGCGGTATGATCGTTATGGCAAATCACCGATTCCATATCCTTGTAGCCGCTGGTGCTCACCGTGCCGCTGTCAGGATTCATGATCACCTGCCAGGTAAAAACCACATCCTGGCAGTCAAAGGGATCGCCGTCCGACCAGACGATATCCTTTTTGAGCTTGTAGGTGATGGTCAGACCGTCCGGGGAGACGCCGCCGTTCTGAAGGCTCGGTACCTCAACCACCAGGTCGGGTATGCGCTTGCCGTCTGGCAAGACCAGGATCAGGCCGCGCTCCATAAAATCGGCGGTGATGCCGGCCACGGTCTGGGTGCGGATGTAGGGGTTGAGCACGTCGGGCTCCTGGTAAAAGCCCATCACCAGGGTGCCGCCCTGCTTGTCGGCGCCGGGCTTGGGGGTGGTGGTCGGCTCGACAGTCGCCGTTGGCGGGGTTGAGGTGGCCGTAACGCCAGTCGCCGGCGCGCTCGTTTTGGCGCACGCGGACAAGATCAGCGATATGGCAAGCAGAACGCCGATCAAGGCATACCAATATCTGTGACTCATATTTCTTTCTCCTCTTGGAAGTTTGGGCAGGTGAATAAACATCAAACGAGCAGCAGGCGGGGTATGTCTGCCATGGACATACGCGCGGTGAGGGCCCATCATAGATGGGCTTGGCGGGCACTACCTATAACCCATCTGCGCCATATTAGTTACAACCAAACAACCTTGATGTCCATCTCGGAGTGGGATTATACCACATTTTCATATTTGGCGACGCATAATGACTTTTCGGATATTACTTTGACTTGCCCTTTTTGCATGGTATAATCCCCGGCAAGACTATCGTGAGGAGAATTCGATGGACTATCGCGCCACCATCGGCATGGAAGTGCATGCCGAACTGGATACCGCTTCCAAGATGTTTTGCTCATGCAGCGCCGAGTTTTTCGGCCAGGCGCCGAACACCCACATCTGCCCGGTGTGTATGGGCTACCCCGGCACCTTGCCAGTGATCAACCGCCAGGCAATCGAGTATGCGATCAAGGTTGGCCTGGCGTTGAACTGCGAAATCGCCCCTTTTTCCAAGTTTGACCGCAAGAATTACACCTATCCAGACCTGCCAAAAGGCTACCAGATATCGCAGTACGATATGCCGCTCTGCATTGGTGGTTGGATCGATGTCGACGTGGACGGCGAGCGCAAACACATTCGCATCACCCGCGCGCATATGGAAGAAGACACGGCCAAAACCTTTCACGTCAGCGAGGCCAGCCTGGTCGATTATAATCGGAGCGGCGTGCCGTTGCTCGAAATTGTCACCGAACCGGATATTCACAGTGCCGAAGAGGCCCGCCAATACCTGATCAAGCTGCGCACAATTTTGCGCTACCTGGGCGTCAGCACCGCCGATATGGAAAAAGGCGCAATGCGCTGCGAGGCCAACGTCTCGGTCAGCCCGGCGGGCAGCGACAAACTGGGCACCAAAACGGAAGTTAAAAACCTCAACTCGTTCCGTTCGGTCAAACAGGCCATCGATTACGAGATCGCCCGCCAGATCGCAGTGCTGGAAGCCGGCGGTCGGGTCGAGCAGGTGACAATGGGCTGGAACGAGCGCCAGGGACGGACAATCTTGCAGCGCAGCAAAGAATTTGCCGAGGATTACCGCTACTTTCCCGAGCCCGACCTGCCGCCGCTGGAATTGAGCCGCCCGTATGTCGATGCGATCCGTGCCAGCCTGCCCGAGTTGCCCGATGCGAAACAGGCACGTTTTGTCGAGAACTATGGGATCAAGACCCAGGACGCCGCCGTGCTGGTCGGCGATGCTGAGACCGCCGACTATTACGAAGCAGCCGTGCGGGCCGCGCGGCCGAACCAAATCGATCCACAGACGGTGAGCAACTGGATCACGGTCGAGTTTTTCCGCCTGCTCAACGAACGCAATTTGAGCATTGCCAAGTCGCCTGTGTCACCGGATGGGCTGGTCGAGTTGCTGGCCCAGGTGCACAAGAATGTCATCAACGCGACCATGGGCAAGGACGTACTCACACAGATGTTTGAAAGCGGCGAATCCGCGCCGGCGATCATCAAGGCCAGGGGATTGGCTCAAATCAGCGACGCGAGCGAGATCGAGCAACTGGTGCGCCGGGCCATCGAGGACAATACTGATGCGGTCGAACAGTATTTGAACGGCAAAGAAAGTGTGATTGGCTTTTTGATCGGCCAAGTGATGCGCGCCTCGCGCGGCAAGGCCAACCCGCAGGTGGTGCGCGAGTTGATGCAGCGTCAACTCGACGCACGACGGGGAAAATGAAAATGTCGTGTCGTAGGGGCATCACGTGTCCGTCACTTGACAAGTGACGGGCACATAGGACGCCATCCTCAAAGCAGATCGACAGGGTGCAAAATGCGCAACAAAATTGGTTGGTTTGTTCTCATGCTCGCGGCATTGGTCCTGACCGGTGCGTGCCAAAAGGCCACGCCCACGCCGATCCGCCCTCCCACGCCCACACCGCCGATCCGTCACCGCGACGCGCTGCCCTTGCTGCTGTCCGCCGAAGACCTGGGCGTCAGCTATGTGCAAGTCGAGCAGGCGCGGCTGGAAAAAGGCAAAGGCTGGGATCCCGCTGCTACCCGGCTATCCGGCTACCGGCACGAGTACGCGGGCAATGGCGCGTTTACTCGAGTCGTCCTTCAGATCGAGTGCTACCTGTCGGTCAAGGATGCGCAAGGCGCCTACCGGGCTTACAAAGCCCAGATCATCGATCAACTGCGCACCGGCGGACAATACGCCTCGGTCAATGAGGCCGAAACCCGAGGCCTG
>JAFGEY010000255.1 GCA_016931365.1 Anaerolineae bacterium | reverse complement strand
TCGGGCCGCAATGAGGCCGACTGGATGCGCAGCGGCGACGCGCACGATTACGCCGGCGGCGGACACGGCGGGCACTATCTCGACGCCTACGGGCGCAGGCACAAGATGGTCACCGAGTTCGGCTGCGAAGCCCCGCCCACCCAGACCACGCTCGACCAAATGCCACTGTTGAACAAAAGGCTTGCTCACCTGAGAAAAAATATCGCCAATTTACACCGTTATCAGGCCGAACTGGTCAAATACCAGATCGAGTGGTATCGCCGCACCCGCTTCGAGCCGTGCGGCGGTTACATCCACTTTATGTGGGCCGACCTCTATCCCCAGGTCGGCTGCGGCGCGCTCGACGCGTACCGCCGACCGCGGCCTAGCCTGGCCGCGCTCAAGACCGCCTCGCCGCCGGTGCACGTGATGATGGAGTACAACCGCCGGGAGCCGGTCGCCCTGTGGGTGGCCAACGACCTGCTGCGCCCGCTGATGCGCGCGCTGGTCGAGTGGGAGGTCAGGGACGAAAAAGGCGGCGTGGTCACGCACGGCTCGGCCCAGGTCGATATCCCTGCGCAGCGTTCGCACCGTGTCCACCTGCTCGACTGGAAACTGTCGCCCGAAAAAAACTACCGGGTGGCGTTGCGCCTCAGCCATCGCAACGAGATAATCGACGAAAACGTGTACGATGACCCGTTTCACCCCGCGCCACGCCCGCCCAACTTTCCCTGGGGGTTCGATCCCGTACTGGGGATGCGCTGCTTTGGCGGGCCGCACGCACAGAGCGCAATCAAAGTGCTTAACACCTGGTACGGCCGGCTGGCCCGGCTGCTGTTCCCCGTCTATACCTGGGGCGAGCAAATGCTGTCGGAGCACGGCGAAAATCCCAAACCGAATCCGATCTTGAGAAAGATTTTTGGCTAGACCTGTCAGGGCTTGAAGACATGCCGGGTCTGGCGCATAGGAGACAACATGAACGCACCTGCTGTACCCGGCTGCCCCTTGCCGCCCTGGACGCCCGGTACGCTCGATCTGCACCACATCAGCGCCGGGCTGGGCGTCGCCGCCTTGTTCATCTTGCCCGATGGCACCACGTTGCTCGTCGACGCGGGCGAACTCGACCGCACCGACCCGCGCACACACTCGCCGCGCAACACGCCACCGCGTCCCAACGCATCGCGCCTGACGCACGAGTGGATCGCCCATTACATCCGGCTGATGCTGCCCCACGAGCCGCAGCCGGCGCTGGATTACGCGCTGATCACCCACTTTCACGACGACCACATGGGCATCGTCACCGATCTGGCCCCGCCGTCGCCGACCGGCGCGTACCGGCAAAGCGGCATCACCGGCGTCGGTGACCTGATCCCCATCCGCACGCTGATCGACCGGGGCTATCCCGGCTATGACTATCCTTTTGCGCTGGATAATCCCTTTGTCCAGGCCTGGCTGGAATCCAAACCCTACATGCAAGAGTTGTGGCCCAAGTTTGTGCGGCAAATGAAGGACTATTGGCAGTTCATCGACTGGCAGCGCGCGCACAACGGGATGCATGTGGAACGGGCACAGGCAGGGCGAAACGATCAGATCGCGCTGCGGCGCAAGGGAGAGGATTATCCTGATTTTGAGGTGCGCGTGGTCTGCGCCAACGGCGAGGTGTGGACCGGCCAAGACAGCGACGTGCGGCCGTGCATCCCGCCGGTCGAGGAACTGGCGCGCGCCGGTCGCCTGCCCGACGAAAACCTGCTCAGCGTCGGCCTGCTCATTCGCTATGGCCCCTTCCGTTACTGGAACGGCGCCGACATCCCCGGCATCGTCGAACTCGACCTGCCCCCCTGGAACGATCTGGAGACGCCGGTCGCGCAGGCGCTTGGCGCGGTGGACGTGCACGTGCTCAACCACCATGGCTACCTCAACACGCACAACGAGGCCTATGTGCGCGCGCTGCGCCCCAGGGTTATGGTGCATCAGCTCTGGTCGGCCGACCAGCCGGGACATAGCGTGCTTCGCCGCCTCACTTCGACCTATCTGTACCCTGGCCCGCGCGATTTGTTTGCCACCGACATGCTGGAGGCCACGCGCATCGTCATGGGCGAGTTGATCGACCATGCTTACAAGAGCCAGCACGGGCACGTCCTGGTGCGCGTCGAGCCGGGCGGGCGCTATTGGGTCATCGTCCTCGACGACACCGACGAGATGTGCCCGGTCAAGGCCGTGCACGGCCCCTACGAGCCGCAGCCACAATGATTCGGGCTTCCAGTAGGAGCATGGCGCGGCAAACTCTGCGAGTTTGACGTGCCCCTACTCATCCGTGTGCCGCCAGGTTCTCCCAGATGCGTTGCAAATCGCGCTCAAAATGGTCGATCTCGGCCTCGGAAAAACCGCGATAGGTCAGTTCGATCATCTCTTGCGAGACCCAGTTGTATTTTTCTTGCAAGACGCGGTCTTGATCGGTGCGGCAGATCAAAATCGACCGCCGGTCTTCGGGCGAAGACACACGTTCAATATGCCCCGCCGCTTCCAGTCGATCCAGCATACTGGTCAGCGTTGACTTGCTCAACGACGTCTTCCAGGCCAGCTCGCTGATTGAAATGCCGTCCTGCTCCCAGAGCACGAACAAAATGCGCCCCTGGGCCGGGTTGATCTCGTCGATCTGGTGAGCCTTGAGCTTTTGAGCGAAAATCCGCCCCGCCAATTGGTGAATTTTGGCGATCAAAAAGCCGCCTTCACGCCGGGCGGCCATCTTGCAGCTCGAGTTCAAAGCGCATGCCCCGCTGCCACCCTTCGACGCGCCGAGGGCGCAGCCGCAGCACGGTGTGATCGGGGTCGTCCGGCCCGCCGGGATAATAGCGTTCCCAGCCCTCGTTCCAGATCGCGTGACGGAGCGTCGAATCGTCAACGATCTCGATGTCGCCGCTCAGCATCAGGCCGTGAAATTGGTCCGGGTTACAGTAATAGATCGATATTCTGGGATTGGCCTTGATCTGCCGCACCTTGATCGACGAGGTGTTAGTCGTGAAAATCACTTCCAGATCGTCCTGGTGATCGGCAAACAGGTGCACCTGGTTGGGGAACTGCTCCCGGCGGCGCAG
>JAFGEY010000254.1 GCA_016931365.1 Anaerolineae bacterium | reverse complement strand
TGCTCGGCTACTGGATCGATCTGGACGATCCGGATTTTCAGGCCTTTGAAGCCGGCATTCTTCAAGACCTGCACGATCGCGCGGCCGAGTGCTGTGCCCGCCTCACCGCTGACGGCTATCCGCTGACGATGGCCGATCTGCTAACCGAAAACCCGCGCTACGGCGGGCTGATGCAGATCGTGCAGGCCGTGCAGCGCAAAGGCTACGCCGCCCACTGGGACGAAGCCGCTCCGCTCGTCTTCGACTGCTGGCACGAGGTCCGCCCCAGCCGCTTGACCATCGAACGGGCCATCGCCGAAATTCGGCGGGCGGGCGGGGTGGCGATTCTGGCCCATCCCACGGCGGTCAAGTGTTCCGGTCATTGGATCGACGAGGGACAGCTTGCCCAACTGGTCGAATGGGGGCTGGACGGCATCGAAATCTACCATCGCCGCCTCGACGAGCGCGCCCGTGCCTATTTTGGGACACTGGCCGAACAGTTCAACCTGTTGATCGGCGGCGGCTCGGACTTTCACGGCTGGTGGGAGGGCGACCGGCAGATCGGCACGCAGCCCATCACCGGAGCAATGGTCGAGGCGATTCGCGCCCGCCACCGGGAACGTATCGGTGGCTGATCGGATCAAGGTTCGCGCCACCGCCGTGTTGATCGAAAACGAGCATATCCTGCTGGTTGAACAGCGTGTCTCGGATCGACGAAAATGGTCTTTGCCCGGCGGCACGCTGGAAGCGGGCGAAACGCTGGAGCAGTGCCTGCTGCGCGAGATGCGCGAAGAAACCGGACTGACGGTAAGCCTCGAACGGCTGCTCTATGTCTGCGATCGCATCGAACCAGAGGTGCAGGTGCTCCACATCACCTTTGCCGTCAAACGGCTGGGCGGCCAATTGACTTCCGGCAGCGAGCCGGAGCCGGACGCCAGTCCGATCTACAGCGTACACATGGCGCCGCTGGCCCAACTCGAACAGTATGGATTTTCCCCGCAGTTCTGCGCGCTGGCCCGCGCGGACTTGGCCGGTAGCGGGACCTATCAGGGGCCAATCGCCAACATCGGCTTGTAAAGAGAGGAGGAAAGACAATGCAATCTGTGGATGAAAAGCAGCATAAAAAGGCCATTTGGGCCTGGACGATGTACGACTGGGCCAACTCGGCCTTTATCACCACCATCGGTGCGGCAGTGCTGCCGACCTATTTTTTCAGCGTTTCTGCCGCCGGGCTGTCCGAGATTCAACAAAGCCGGGCCACGCAAATCTGGGGGCTGAGCACCTCGATTGCCGCGCTGATCGGGGCGGTGCTGGCGATCACCCTGGGCGCGATTGCCGATTACACGCGGGCCAAAAAGAAATTTCTGGGCTTTTTCGCCGCCATGGGCATCGTCGCCTCGCTGTTTATGGTCACGCTGGGGCGTGGTGGCTGGCTGTGGGCAATCGTTCTCTACCTGTTCGGGCGGGTCGGCTTTTCGGGAGCCAATGTCTTTTACGATTCGTTGCTGCCGCACGTGGCCCGCGACGATGAAGCCGACCGCGTATCGAGCCTGGGCTATGCGTTGGGCTATCTGGGCGGTGGGCTGCTGCTGGCGGTCAACATTGCCATGATCATGCTCGCGCCCGACGGCGAGTGGCGGGGCATCTCGTGGACCGAATGGATGACGCGGTTCTCCTTTTTCAGCGTCGGCATCTGGTGGCTGATCTTTTCAATCCCCATCTTTCGCCACGTGCCCGAACCGCCCGGCCTGGCCGTCGAGGGGCCGCGCATCAACCCGATCAAGGCCGGGATGCAGCAGTTGAGGCGCACCGTGCGCGACATTGGCCGCTACAAGCAGGTGCTGATCTTTTTGGCCGCATTCTGGCTGTACAACGACGGGATCAGCACGATCATCGACATGGCGACCATCTATGGACAGGAGGTGTTTACCGCACAAGGCATCGAAAATTCGACCATCCACCTGATCGCCGCGCTGCTGATCACCCAGTTCGTCGGTTTTCCCTTCGCCTATCTCTTTGGCTGGATCGCCGGCAAGCTGGGCACCAAGCGCGCGATCATTCTCGGCCTGGGCTGGTACGCGCTGATCTGCATCGGCGGTTTTTTCATGACTCACATCTGGCACTTTTACGCGCTGGCGGCGGCGGTGGGCTTTGTGCAGGGCGGCACCCAGGCGCTCAGCCGCTCGCTGTACAGCTCGATGATCCCGCGCATCAAGAGCGCCGAGTTTTTCAGCTTTTTCGACATTATGGGCAAGTTCTCGGCCATCCTCGGCCCGGCGCTGTTTGCCCTGGTCGGCCGGCTGTTCGGCCAGAGCCGCTTTAGTATTATCTCGCTGATCGTCTTTTTCATCGTGGGGATTGTGCTGCTGTCGCGGGTGGACGTGCAAGAGGGCGTCCGCGTGGCCGACGAGGAAAATGCGGCATTGGCAGTATGAAAAAGGCCCTTCAGCCATACAAAAACTCGCGCCGACGGAGACCGTCGGCGCGAGTTTTTGTTAATGTCCCATCCGCGCCACTTCTTCTGCGGCGACGCCCTCTTCGAGCTTGACGAACAGCGGACTGGGCTGGCGCAAGGCCTGTCCCGGCGGAAGCCGGCTCGGCTCCCAACGCGCAGTCATTGTGTCGTTATCGTAACAGAGCGCGGTGTGGCTGCGCGTCGATTCCTCGAACGTGTCCACGTACTGCCGGCCGAACACACCACCCTCGTAACCGAACATCTCGTGCAGCGCCTGCGACGAGAAAGGCAAAAAAGGTGTGAACATAGTTTTCAACGAGTCGATGGCGCGCAGCGCTACGTAAACGCTCGTCGCCGCGGCTTGTACATCGCTCTTGATCGTAAACCAGGGCGCTTTTTCGTCCAGGTAGCGGTTGACCTCGCGGGCCAAATTCATCACTTCGCCCAGCGCGGCGCGGAATTTGCAGCCGTCGAGCAGCGCACCCACCGCCGCAAACCCCGCTTCGACTGTACCCAACAGGACCTTGTCGGCCTCGTCCAGTTCGCCCGGTTCGGGTACCTTGCCGTCAAAGCGGCGGTAGCAAAACGAGAGCACCCGGTTGGCCAGGTTGCCCCAGGTGGCGACCAGCTCGTCGTTGTTGCGCTGCACAAACCCTTCCCAGGTGAAATCGGCGTCTTTGCTCTCCGGCGCGATCGCGGTCAGGTAATAGCGCAGCGGGTCGGGGTCATAGCGCTGCAAATAGTCGAGCACCCACACTGCCCAGTTGCGGCTGCCGCTGACCTTGCGGCTTTCCATATTCAAAAACTCGTTGGCGGGCACATCGTAGGGCAGGTTGAGCGGCGGCGAGCCGCCGTCGGGGTATAGACGGTTGGCCCCGGTCAAAATGGCCGGCCAGATGATCGTGTGGAAGGGGATGTTGTCCTTGCCGATGAAATAGACCGTCCGCGCGGCGGGGTTATACCACCATTCCTGCCAACGATCCGGCGCGCCGTTGTTCTTGGCCCACTCGATCGCCGCCGAGAGGTAGCCGATCACCGCCTCGAACCACACGTACAGCGATTTACCCGCCCAGCCCTCGACCGGGACGGGGATGCCCCACTCCAGATCGCGGGTGATCGGGCGCGCCTGCAAATCGCGGGCCATGTTGCGCGAAAAATTGATCACCTGCGGGCGCCAGTGATCCTTGCCCTCGTCCAGCCAGGCGATCAACGGATCGGCCAGCCCGGGCAGGTCCAAATAATAGTGCGTCGTCTCGCGCACCTCGGGCACGCTGCCATCGGTGCGCGAGCGCGGGTTGATCAACTCGACTGCGTTGAGCAACTTGCCGCAGTTTTCACACTGATCGCCGCGCGCGCCGTCATAGCCGCAGTTGGGACAGACGCCCTCGACGTAGCGATCGGGCAAAAAGCGCCCTTCCGCCACCGAATAAAGCTGCTCCTCGGTCTTGGTGAGCAGGCAGCCGTTTTCGAGCAGGCGCAGGAACAACTGCTGGGCGACGTGATGGTGGTTTTCGGTGTCGGTGTGAGTAAACAGATCGTAGGTCAGTCCCATTCGCTGGAACGTCTCCAGAAACTCGGCATGGAAGCGCTGAAACACCGCCATCGGCGTCGTGCCTTCGTCGCTGGCGCGCACGGTGATCGGCGTGCCGTGCGAGTCCGAACCGGAGACCATCAGCACGTCGTTTCCTTTGAGGCGGTGATAGCGGGCAAAGATGTCGGGCGGCAGGTCGGCGCCGGCCAGGTTGCCGACGTGGATCGAGGAACTGGCATAGGGCCAGGCCACGGCAACTAGAATTTTCTCAGGCATGTTGTGCTCCTCACAATCAAGTTGGGAAATTGCCAAGCCGGTTTTGCTTGCGCCAGAATCGGCGATGAAGCCACGACAGCGTGTTCATCGCCGGCGCGGCAAGCACCTGCTCCGTCCAGCGGCGGCTGGCAACCGCCGCGCAGTCAAAACAGAGCCGGTCAAACTCGGCGAGCATTTTCTCGCGATCTTGCACGGCAATGCTTTGGAGACGCCGGTAAAGCGTTTCTTCCTGGGCTATAAACGAAGCCTCAAGGCCATCGCGATCTCGGGCATAAAGCGGCATCCGCGCCGCATAATCATCGATCACAGCGCGGTGCAGGCGTTCGTGCGCCCACCACAGCGAGGTTTCGTCGTACACGCCGCCCGGCTGGCCCAGTTCCGGCGGCAGCGGCAGCAGGTGAAAAGGCTTGAACACGCCCGTACACGGCGCCGACGTGGCCGTCATCCAATAGGTAGGCATATCGGCGCGCAGGTGCGCCACCAGCGAGGCCGTCGACTGGCTTCTACGCACGACCGGCTCGACGGCATGCGCGCACACGCTTACCTTGCCTTTTGACGGATTCCACGCCGGCTCCCGGCCGGCGCTGCCGTGATCGCGCAGGTAGCGCATCATGTCGGCCGCCGTAATTTTGCCCCGATCGCCCTGTAAATGCCCCGTGGTGGTGCGCTGGCGCAAGCGGCATTCGGTGAAGCGGGTGTACAGAAAATCGGAATAACAGCGCGCAAAGCTGAAATCGGCCGCGCGCCGGCACCACCCTTGTTCGATGGCGTGCTCGACCAGGCCCGGCGAGGCCAAATCCCAATCGCCGTCGATGGTGATCCCGTTTGAGATGCTGTAGGTATCTTGGACCTGCCTGGCAGCCCAGTATTGGCCCGCCGTCTCCAGCACCCACGCCGCGCCCGGATCGGCGATCAAAAAACTGTTATGGTAGGTGAATTTTTTGTCAAACGGATCGCACCAGCCGCCTTGCCCGTGGGCGCCCAGCAGTTCGACGATCACGTCCAACGCGCGGCGCGCCGTTTCTGCGCGCTCCAGGGCCAGACGGATCAGGTCCATCCCCAGCAGGCCGGTTGGGGCATACGGCTCTTTGGTAAACACGGCCTCATTGCCGATGGCGACGCCAAACTCGTTGACGCCCATTTCGCAGCCCCACAGCCAAAACGGCTTGGAGAGCAGCACGGCAAAGGTCTCAGCCACCTGGGGGATTTCAATGTGCGTGCATTTGACCGTCGCCTCATCGTGCCTGGCGCGAGGGACGTATACCGGCGCCTGCGCCTCGTTGGGCGGGCGGTCGCTGTTCTTGGCAAGCATGACGCTGCCATCGGCGGTCGCGTTTCCCAGGGCAACCAACGTATCGCACATCGCACACCTCCTGTGTCGCTTCGCCCGCCCGCGCCGGGCACATCCGGAACTCAGAGCACGCCGAAAACCCGGTACACCTCATCGATAGGCATACCGGCGGCCAGCGCCTCGCGCTCCTCGTTCTCCTTGTCGAAAATATCTTCCACGCGCAGCAGCACCTCATCGACGTACTTGAGGGGAATGAGCTGCACGCCATCGTTGTCGCCAAAGATGAAATCGCCGGGCATGACCTTGACATAGTGGGTCAGGTGGCCGGGCAGGTAGATCGGACGATTGACATCGGTGATGATCCAGCCGCCAAAGGCGTTGGGCCGCGTGCCAAAGGAGAACATCGGAAAGTCGGGCATTTTGAGCACGTACTGCGTGTCGCGGCAGTTGCCGGCCAGCAGCATGCCCCGGCAGCCGTGCGCGTAGGCGAGCTGGCAGCTCATCTCGCCAAAATGGGCCGGCTGCAAGTCATTGCCGCAGTCAAAGCAGAGCACGCTGCCCGGGGCCGATTCGGCGACGGCGCGCATCATGCGCTTTTGCGGGTGGCCACCCTCGGCCTCCCACTTGATGTTCATCTCTTCCTGCCAGCCTTCGACGCTCTTGTAATCGACCTGCGAATGCAGCTTGATCGGCAGCGCGCGGCCCACCAACTGCATGCCCTGGCGCAGCGGCTTGAACTGGGCCGAAAAAACGGTGTCGAACACGCCCAGACTGGCCAGCGAGTCGGAGACCGCGCCGCCGTACCCGGCGCGGCGGTAGCGCTCGATGCGCTCCAGGTCGACAATGTCCAGGGTGCGAATGTTGTTGTTGTCCCACTTGAAAGCTTCAGCCATCGTGCATATCCTTTCTATACAATAATTGTAAGGGCGAGGCATCCCGAGAGCATGCCAGTTGAATGGATCGCGTCCTTTTGGACGGGCATTCCGGTCGACAAACCAGCAATGAGGGATGCCTCGCCCCTACTTGCGAATCAATCGTTCCCAAATCCCCCAGCGATCCCACTCGGCGGCGATCTCGGCGCGCACCTGGTCGATGGTCATCTCGTGCGGGATTTCCATCGCCGACATCGGCGCGCCGGACTCGATGGGCCGGAGCGGCGCTTCGGCGATGTGGATGGGGCGGTAAAAGCGGCGCACGTGTTCGCCGCCATCGGGGGTGAGGATGGCCCAGGCAGCGACATAGCGCGCGGTGCGCTGCTCCAGAGGCACGCCCTCAAGCCGCTGCAGCAGGTAGGCTAACCAGGTCTCGTCGTCCACGTTGTCGGGGAAATGGCCGTTCCAACGGCGGGCCTGTAAGCCCGGTTCGCCACCCAGCGCGTCGATCTCTAGCCCGGCGTCGTCGCCAAAGACCAGCGGCCACTGCGGGCCGTGAAAAGCCCGCGCCTTGAGCAGCGCGTTCTCCTCCGGCGTGTGGCCGTTTTCGTGAATGTCTACGTTGTCCAGGTGCGCATCGATCAGGGTCAGGCAGGCCAGGCCGCGACCGGCGAACAAGGGCGCAAAGAGCCGCTTTTTATAGTCATTCTGCGTCGCAAAGAGAATCGGACGGCTCATCCCTGCTGGCCCTGTTCCTTCTTGATCGCGTCGCGGGCCTTGCGCGAGATGCGGTTCCACGCGCCGGTCAGGCCCATGGCCTTTTTCATGGTCAGCAGCGTCTCTTCGGCGACCTGGGTCATCTCGAGCGTGCCCTCGTAAATCACCCGCTCGACATAGCCCGAACGAGCCTCGATCGCGGCGCGGCGCTCGCGCATGGGGTCGAGAAATTGGTTGATCGCCGCGGTCAGTTTTTCCTTGACCTCCACGTCGCCGACCGTCCCGGCGCGGTAGCGCGTCTTCAAGTCTTCGACCTCGGCCTTGTCGGGGTTAAAGGTGTCGTGATAGACGAACACCGGGTTGCCTTCGACGGTGCCGGGGATGTCGGCGCGGACGCGGTTGGGGTCGGTGTACATGCCGAACACCTTTTGGCGCACCGTCCTGGCGTCATCGCTGAGCAAAATGGCGTTGCCCAGGCTCTTGCTCATCTTGGCCTGGCCGTCGGTGCCGACCAGCGTGCCG
>JAFGEY010000034.1 GCA_016931365.1 Anaerolineae bacterium | reverse complement strand
CTCGGTGGGCGACATCCCCGCGCTGACCAGGGCCAGGCGCATCGATTCGGCTGCGCCCTTGCCATCCGGGTCAGGGGCGACCATATGGTAAGCGTCAGCAGTGGCGGCATATCCGACCAGCTCGGCATAGATGCGCGCGCCACGCTGTTGGGCGTGTTCCAGGCTTTCGATAACCATAACAGCCGCACCTTCGCCCATCACAAAACCGTCGCGGTTCTTGTCGAATGGCTTGCAGGCATGTTCGGGGTCGTCGTTTTGAGTGGACAGGGCACGCATGGCGGCGAACCCGCCAACGCCCAACCCAACAATCGACGCTTCGCCCGCGCCGCAGACCATTACCTCGGCCGCGCCGCGCCGGATCATCTCCATCGCCTCGCCGATGGCGTGGTTGCCGGTGGCGCAGGCCGAGGAAACCGAAAAGTTCGGGCCGCTGAATTTATACTTTTCGGCGACCAGCCCGCCCGACATGTTGGTGATGATCGAGGGGACGAAAAATGGGCTGATGCTCGACGGCCCTTTTTTCAGTAGCTCATTGTGTGCGTCGATCATGGTGCGCATGCCGCCCATCCCCGCGCCGATGAGAATGCCTACTCGGCTGCGATCCAAATCGGCGCAGGCTTCCAGCCTGGCATCGTCGATGGCCTGCCCGGCGGCGCCGACCGTAAACTGGAGCAGTGCGTCGAGGCGGCGAGCTTCTTTGCGCGACAAATAGGGCTCCGGTGAATAATTTTTGACCTCGGCAGCAATGCGCGTGGTGTACTCGGCGGCATCAAAACGGGTGATCGGCCCCACGCCGCTGCGCGCATTGACCACCGCATCCCACATATCGGGCACGTTGTTCCCTACGGGCGATACTGCACCTAGACCAGTAACAACAACTCGGATCATTTTTCCCCCTTTGGAAAAAAAGGTGTGATACTCGGTCAGCGCTGTTGTTTTGCATAAGGCTGATGGTATCGGGTCGGAGAGATAGGACCGCATTATACCACAAATGCGGCCGATGTGTAATCTGTAAACACCGTTTTTCGATTGGCGTTTCGATGCAAGGTGGAGGCCAAGGTAGGCTGAGGAGATCTAGCCGACCTTGAGCGCGTACACGTCGACCGGGGCCTGCTTGCCTTTGACCGGGATCGGTGGCAGGCATTCGGCGTCGATCGACATATGCGCTTGAGCCTGCTCGCAGGCGGGACGGCTGAGCAGGATGTCAGCGTCAAGATCTTTGGTTTTGTCCTGCAGCCGAGAAGCCAGGTTGACCGTGTCGCCGATGACGGTGTACTCGATGCGTTCACGCCCGCCGACGTTTCCGGCGATCACCGGCCCGGTGGCGATGCCGATGCCGATGTGCAGCGTGGGCAGTTGGTGCGCCGCCTGAGATTCGTTGAACCGGACCAGTGCGCTTTGCATCCCCATTGCTGCACGTACCGCACATGCGGCATGATCTTGGGCCGGGTTGAGCGGCGTGCCGAAAATAGCCAGCAGCGAGTCGCCACCAAACTTGTTGACGATGCCGCCATTTTCGACGATCACCTCGACCATTGCCACCATGTAGCGATTCAGCACATCGATCAGCGTTTGCGGGGCGAGTCTTTCTGAGAGGCTGGTAAATCCACGAATATCAGAGAATAACACTGTACATTCGACTTGTCTGCCGCCCAACTGCGCGCCGTGTTCCAGCGCCTCGCGCGCCACTTCTGGGCTGACGTACAGGTTGAGCAGGTTGCGCAGCATTTCGCCCTGGCGCAGCCCGCTGGTCATCTGGTTAAAGCGCTCGCTCAGATAGCCCAGCTCGTCGTTTGAAGTCACCGCCACGTGTGCATCCAAGTCGTTCCGCTCGACCCGTTTCATCGCCACCTGGAGTTTGTCGAGTGGGCCGGTGATGCCGTGCGTGGTGAACAGAGCCAGTCCAACGCTGATCAGAATGCCAGCAACCAGGATAAAGATTTGCAGCGCGAATAGGTTTTGCAGGATCGCTTCCGGGTTGGAGGCGATGGTCAGAGCTTGGGCACGCGGCCAGGTCAAACCGACCAACAGCGCCGGAGGGTACAGCCCGACGAGCAAAAAGACGATCAACAGCCGTCCCAGCACGCCGAGCCGGAAGGCACGCACTTGGCTGAGTTGTCCGTTGGGGAAAAAGACGGGCAGCAAAGGCCGCCAAAGGATATCGAATACAAAATAAAGGACAATCGTCGTCAGCAAGCCGGCGACGCCAGTGATAGCCCAGAAAAAGCGCCAGGATTGCGAGCCAAGGCCAGATGAGATGCCGACCAGCAGCCACATAGTCCCGTTAATGATTGCGCTTCTGATCGGCGCATCCAGCACGTCGCGCCGGACCTGTTTGGAAACTTGATCAGCGGGTGTGCCTGCTTGCAGTTTGCCGTACCAGGTCTCGATTCGTTTTTCCGCTTTTCGCGCCCAGAGCCACCCCAGGGCAAAAGTGATCACCAAAACAGCGGCTGTCGAGATCACGACCACCTGGTTGAGTTCTTGCAGCGCGCTCTCATCGGCGGGCAGGGGATCGATCACATTGAGGTAAAAAGTCATCGCCATCGCGCCGAGCACGTTGAGCAGGATGAGGGCAGCAGTGGAACGGCGCTGAATCGTCTGCATTGAAACGGGGGTTTCTTTCATCGCGGCACTCCTTTCTGGGGCAAAAGGATTGGATTGATTTGAGTATAACATAGAATCAAGTGCGCGACAATGTGTGCGAGTTGCGCCACGCTTCGGTTTTGGGTACAATGCCTTTGTCGAGATTGAGCTAGGAGACTGCTGAAAAAGTCCATTTTTAGCCACAGAGGGCACAGAGACCTCAGAGAGATTTATCGTTCTTTAGAGTCTTAAGGTGTTTAACATTGTTTTATATCTCTGTGTTCTCGGTATTCTCTGTGGCAGGCCAGGGTTTTTCAGCGCACTCCTAGGGATACATCATATCCGTTGGATACTATATCCGCGATGGTTGAGAAAGGGGTGTGAGTGTGGGCGAGTTCAATACAGGTCACATAGCCCTGGTGACGGGTGGGTCACGCGGCATCGGCCGGGCGATTGTCAAGCGCCTGGCCTCGATGGGCATTTCGGTCGCCGTGAATTACGTGTCGCGGCCGGATGCAGCCCAGTCTATCGTAGACGAAATTCGGGGGGGCGGCGGCGTGGCTCTTGCCGTGCAGGCCGATGTGCGTTCGGGCGAGGCCGTGCAGGCGATGGTCGCGCAGATTGAAGGCGAACTGGGTGAGATCGATATCCTGATCAACAACGCCGGCATTACCCGCGACGGGCTGTTTATGCGCATGTCCGAGCAGGATTGGCTCGACGTGATCGAGATTAACCTGAACGGTGCATTTCACTGCACCAAGGCGGTAATTCGCAAGATGCAGCGCGGGCGCTGGGGACGGATCGTCAATGTTTCATCGGTGGCGGGGTTGGCAGGCAACGTTGGGCAGGCCAATTACGCGGCAGCCAAGGCTGGATTGATCGGTTTTACCCGTGCACTGGCCAGGGAGGTCGGCTCGCGAGGGATTACCGTGAACGCGGTCGCGCCGGGTTTTGTGGAGACGGACATGACTGCCGGTTTGCAGCCCGATTGGAAAGATCAGGCACTCAAGCTGACTCCGATTGGACGGTTTGGCCTGCCCGACGAAGTGGCGGCAACGGTCGTTTTCTTGGTTTCCGACGAGGCAGCGTATATCACCGGGCAGGTGATTTCCATCGATGGTGGATTGGGGATGCGATAAATGAAAGTCTTTGAAATTGGCTCGCCGCCTCAAGATGCATTTTTCGAGGATTTCAAGGTCGGGCATACGATGGTCACCGAAGGACGCACCGTGACCGAGGCCGATGTCATCAATTTTGCTGGACTGTCCGGCGATTTCCACCCTTTGCATACCAGTGAGGCGTACGCAGCGAAGCATTTGTATGGCAGGCGCATTGCGCATGGGGTGTTAGGTGTGGCAATCGCGACCGGCCTGGCGATGAGCCTGGGGATTATCAACAAGTCGATCATCGCTTTTCGCGGGTTGACAGCCAAATTCTCCAAGCCGGTGTTCATTGGCGACACGATCTATGCACGTTTCGTGATTACTCAACTCAAACCGATGCCCCGCATGGGCGGCGGTCTGGTCGAGATGGAGTCCAAGGTGTTCAATCAATGCGATGAAGTGGTGCAGACGGGCACCTGGTCGATCATTTCGCGTTTGCGGGAAGATCAAGATGGCTGAACGAAAAGCGTCCTATGGCGGTGTGGTGGTGTTGGGTGCGCCAGACAAAGCCGGTTTGAAGGCCCGGCTCGATGCATTGCTGGCAGCGGCGCCGTCTGGTGATATACCGACAATGCAAGCGCCGTCGGCTGAAGACCTGGCTGCGTTGGAGCGCATTGTGATCGATTTTGAGAGTGCAGACGAACTGATCAACCGCATTGAGCGCGCACGCCAGGCAGTGGAGGCGGGCGCGTTGGCCGACGACCGATGGGCCGATTGGAAGCGGCTCGAATCGCGCGGCGTGTACCGGGGCCGCGGCGCACCGGGCAAGGTGGCTTTTTTGTTCTCCGGGCAGGGCACGCAGTATGTGAACATGCTGCGCGAACTGCGCGATGTCGATGCCGTGGTTGCCCAGACGTTCGCCGAGGCCGACGAGGTGATGATACCGATCCTGGGTCGCCCGCTAAGCGACCTGATTTTCATCGAATCGGACGACAAAGCAGCATTGGAGACCGCGGAAGAAACGCTGCGCGACACGCGGATCACCCAGCCCGCCGTGTTGGCCGTCGACGTGGCGCTCTATCGATTGTTAAAGAGTTACGAGATTGAACCTGACCTGGTCATTGGGCACAGTCTGGGCGAGTACGCGGCATTGGTCGCGGCAGGAGCGCTCACCTTTGCGGAGGCGCTGCGCGTGGTCAGTGTGCGCGGTAGGGCGATGGCCGAAGTCGCGCAGGCCGACAACGGCGCGATGGCGGCGATCATGGCTCCGCTGGACGAGGTAGAGCGCATTTTGACCGCCGTCGAGGGCTATGCCATCATCTGCAACGTCAACAGCCGCAGCCAGGTGGTAATCGGCGGGGAGACGGCGGCGATAGAAAAAGCCGTCAGTGCCTTTGGCGGGGCCGGATACCGTGCCGTGCCGCTGGCCGTGTCGCACGCCTTTCACACGCGCATTGTCGAGGGGGCGGCCCGGCCACTTCAGGTGGTGATTCGGGCGCAGCAGGTACAGCCGCCTGTGTTGCCGGTCGTCGCCAACGTGACCGGTGATCTGTACCCCACCGCCCCCGGCGAGATCGTCGATCTGCTGGGCCGACAGGTGTATTCGCCGGTGCAGTTTGTGCGCGGGATCGAGACACTGTACGCATGCGGCGCGCGCGTCTTTGTCGAGGTTGGCCCCAAGCGGGTGCTGGCGGCCTTTGCCGAGGAGATTTTGGCGGGGCGCAGCGATGTCTTGGTCGTTTATACCAACCACCCGCGTCGCGGGGCGGTGGTCAGTTTTCACCAGGCGATGTGCGCATTGTACGCGGTGGGGTTGGGATAGATCGACATTCTGTGCTTTGCAGAGAAAAAGGGGCGCAGGCAGTGCGTAGCACATAGCCTGCGCCCTTTGCGTTTCAACGGCGTGACACTTGGTGCTTTATAACCCGCTTTGATTGGCCCTGTCTCCAAGATAGGCCCTGTCTCCAAGATAGGCCCAGTCGTCGGCGAAAGTCTTTTCGCCTTTTCCTGCCGGGCCGGCCAAGCCAAGTTGGCCCTTGCCCGTCACCGCTTCGTGCGTGCCATCGAGGGCCGGATCGACATAGCGCACAAACCACGCTTCCAGTTGGGCTTTCATCGCTTGAATTTGCGCCGCGCATTCGGGGCTGTCGATCAGGTTGGCGCGCTCGCCGGGGTCGTTGACCAGGTCGTACAACTCGTGCGGGCCGTAGGGGTAGCGATGGACGTATTTCCACCGTTTGCTGCGGATCATGCGCACCGGACCGTATTCATCGTATACGACAATGGATTCCTTTTCTGCAAGCGGCCGGCCGCGCAGCAGCGGCGCAAAACTGGTGCCGGGGAGTTGTGCGACCGCCGGGTTGTCGATGCCCAGGTAATCGAGCAGGGTGGGCATGAGGTCGTAATGACTCAACAGGTGTTCGTCAACCAAGCCAGCCAGCACGTGCTCGGGGCGCGCGATCAGAGTGGGCACCTTGACCGAGGTGTCGAACATGTTTTGCGGAAAAGTGCCGTTGCCTTTGCCAAAGATGCCGTGATGGCCCATATTCATCCCGTTGTCGCTGGTGAAAACGATCAACGTGTTTGAGCGCAAGCCCTGCTCGTCGAGCCAGCCGAGCAGGCGGCCCACGTTGGCGTCCATCGCCGTGATCGCCGCGTAATAGCCGCTGAGCAGCGGGCGGCGCGTTTCTTCGGTATAGCCGCTGGGCGCGCTGTTCATCTGCCAGGGGTGCATCGGCTCTAGCGGGATCGAGTCAAAGGGGCAGCAGTTGAAATACTCGTCGTACAAGTCGTGTGGGTGGTTGTCGCGATCCCAAGGACTGTGCGGCGCGGTGTAATGCACACTGAGATAAAAGGGCGCATCGGAGGCGTGTTGTTCGTTCAAAAAGCGCAGTGCGTTGTCGGTGATGTGATCGGTGACATAGTGCGGCTCTTTGACCACCTGACCATCGACGATCATCGGCGCGCCGTAATAGCTGCTGCCCCCCGTGGCGTGGACCTCCCAAAAAGCAAAGCCCTTTTGCGGGTGGTGCGCGTCTCCGAGATGCCACTTGCCGCTCAGACCGCAGCGGTAGCCGTGTTGGGCGAGGAGCTCGCTGTAGGCAAGCTGGCCTTTGAGATATTCGGTCAGCCGGCCGCTCTTGTCCGGCTCGACCGTGCTGTTGCCGGCGCGCAGCCAGTCGTGAATGCCGTGCTGCGAGGGAATGCGTCCGGTGAGGATCGAAGCGCGGGCGGGTGAGCAGACCGGCGAGGCGCAAAAGAAATGGTCAAAGCGAATGCCCTCCCCAGCGATACGGTCGAGGTTGGGCGTGCGCACCTCGGTGTTGCCCGCGCAGCCCATCGCCCAGCAGCCCTGGTCATCGGTAAGGATAAACAGGATGTTGGGGTGGTTTGGGTTTTGGCTTGGCATCGGGATATCCTTTCTCGGAAATCTGGCTGTGTGTTGGATTCTATCACCAGTTGCGGGGAATGACAAAAGTGTATTTGTCGTTATCCATAGTCCTAAACGGTGTGTTTGTCCACTAACGGGCGCGTGACAGGAACACTGCCCCCTGGCGGATACATCTAGTGACAAACCCGGTTTGACCTGTCCGAAAGCTGGTGTACAATTGGCTGGTTAACTTTGAACGAGGGGCTTGAATGAAAAACCTGATCCTGCTCGTCTGCATCGGCTTTGCCGTGTTTATGTCTGCGGGAACCGTTGGACCGATCAGTTCGCTGTATTACGAATCGTTGGGCGCAAACTATGCACTGATCGGTCTGTTGGGCACGACGACATGGACGGGGTCGATCCTGTTTAGCTATTTGTGGGGGCGCGCATCTGACTATTTTGGCCGTCGCAAGCCGTTTTTGGTGATCGGCCTGGTCGTGTTGTCGGTGAGTTATGCGTTGACTGCGCTGGTGCAGCGATACGAGTGGCTCTTTCCACTGCGCATCATTGCCGCGGCGGCGCAAGCAGCTTATGGCACGACAAGCCTGGCCTTGATGGGCGATCTGCTGGAGCATCGGACGAAGCAGCGCGGGCGGGATATGGGCATCTATCGCGGGTTGTGTTCGCTCGGCTTTGGAATTATGGCCTTTGTGTCGGGCGGATTGGCCGATTGGCTGTCTTTGTCGTTTCCTTTTGTCCTGTCGGCCCTTTTTTTGGGCGTGGCGGTGCTGTTTGCGCTGGCGATTTCAGAGCCGGTTCCAGACGAACAGATGCGCGGCCTCGTCGGCTGGAGGCAGTTTACACGGTTGATATCGGTTTCGTTCAAAGCCGTCTGGGGACAGACACTCTCGTACCGTGTGCGAGCGCGGTCTGGAGGGGCCGTTTTATTGCCTGGACAGTTGCCGCTCACGCCGCTGCTGGTGTCGGCTTTTTTGTGGTCATTGGTTACAGGCGCGGTTTATGCCGTGTGGGCCAACTATATGGTTGGTCAAATAGGCTATACCCGTGCGGCGATGAGTCAGTTGTGGTCGCTGGCTTCGTCGTCGGAGTTGGTGTTAATGATCGCCGCCGGATGGCTCTCAGATCGGATGGGGCGGCTGCCGATGTTGAGCCTGGGATTTGTTGCCTGGACGTTGGTCTTTGTCGGTTATGTGCTTGCGCCCGGCATGCCGTGGATTTTGGCCGTACAGCTTGTGCGCGGTTTTGCTTATTCGGCGTTTACGGCGACGGCGATGACCTATGCCGCCGAGGTTCGCGGCAGGGAGCAGCGCGGCTGGGTATCGGGCCTGTACAGTTCGGCCAATGGTATAGGCTCAATACTGGGGGCGTCGATGGGTGGTGGATTGACCCAATGGCTGGGCTTTGTGCCGATGATCGAGATCAATGCCATGCTGATTTTTGGCGGCGCGGTCTATCTGGGTGTGGAGGCGGTGCGGCACCGACGGGGCGTCCGTTTGGCGCAAGAAGGCACAAAAAAAGAGCCTTAGCCAGGCTCTTTTTTGCGTGGTGATGTTGACTTACCAATCTTCTTCTTCTTCTTCTTCTTCTTCTTCTTCCTCGTAATCATAATCATCGTCTTCGTAAATCCAGTCCAGTTCGACCGGCTCTGTTTCGACGACTTCGAGTTCTGCTTCGCAGTTAGGACAAGTGACCTGGGTGCCTAAATGGATCGGGACAGACAGCGGGATTTTCTCGCCACAGTCAGGACACAATGCCGTTTTGGTTACCATAGTATTCCTCCTTTATCATCGAGTGATCTCGATAGACTCTGACGGTATGCTTCTAACCATACGAAAAGAGTATACATGAGGGCTGTGCAAAAATGTGTAATAGGGCTGTGCCAAATAAGTATCAAAGCCATCAACACGTATCAAAAATCACACGCAACTGGTCACGCAGTAACTGCAATCACAATGCAGAAACGATCTGTAATACGGGCGTTGCGCTACATTGCGTTTCGCTGGCGTCCGTATAACGGCATGGCAAGCGCGAAAGGCATGGTGGTTGAACTATGAAACAACTTGCCATTTTATTTTGATCCTGTTATAATCCGTCCTCGTATAGTGGAAAAAACGCATCCTTACCTGAATTGTAGTGCCTATCCTGTGAAATTCTCGCTGTTTGTGTTGGAATTATCCTGGCGCAAAATCCTATTCAGGTCTGGTTTGTTCGGGATAGGGCCTATTCCACAGGTTTCTTGCTTGTGTGCTAGAACTCATTGCCTGTGCAAGAATTTTTGTGGATATCGAAGCCTTGTTCAGGTTTGATTTATTCGAGATAGGAGACATCGCGCATGTTTGGCAGGAAAATCGGCATCGACCTGGGCACGGTCAATGTTTTAGTTTACATCAAGGGCAGAGAGATCGTTTTGCAAGAGCCTTCAGTCGTGGCGATCTCGATCAGTGAAAACAAAATTGTCGCAGTAGGCACCGAGGCGCGCGAGATGCTTGATCGCACGCCGGACACCATCGAGGTGATGCGTCCTCTGCGCGATGGGGTCATCGCCGATTACATAGTGACCGAAAAAATGCTCGAATATTTTATCCGCAAAGCATGCGGGCGCATTTTCAAACCGACGATGATGCTCAGTGTGCCTGTAGGTGTGACCAGTGTCGAACGTCGGGCGGTGTATGAGGCCGCACTTCAAGCCGGAGCCAAAGCGGCTTATCTGATTCCAGAACCATTGGCCGCAGCATATGGCACAGGGATGCCGATTGGTACGCCGACCGGCAATATGGTCGTCGATATTGGCGGCGGCGCCAGTGAGGCCGCGGTGATCTCTATGAACGAAATCGTCGTTGGCGACTCGGTGCGTGTGGCTGGCGTGCGCATTGACGAAGCGATTGCCACCTATGTCCGCAAAAAGTACAATTTGCTCATTGGCACACCGACATCCGAAGAGATCAAGATCAAAATTGGCAGTGCGCTTCCGCTGGAAGAGGAACTGTCGATGGAAGTGCAAGGCCGCGATCAGGTCGCCGGATTGCCCAAAACGATCACCATTACCTCCGGCGAAGTGACCGAGGCGATCTCGGAATGTCTGGCGGCGATCGTGAACGTGGTGCGCTCGGTGCTGGAGCAGACGCCGCCCGAATTGTCTGCCGACATCATCGATCGAGGAATGGCCGTGCTGGGTGGCGGCGCGCTGCTGCGCAACATCGACCGGTTGTTGACACGAGAGACGGGGGTGCCATGTTATGTGGCTCAGGACCCCGTTTCGCGCGTGGCGGTGGGAGCTGGTCGAGCGCTTGAGAACATCAACATTTTGCGACACAGTTTGCCACCGATTTAGAGGCCCTAGAAATCAGGTGTGTCACAAACCTGGTTTCCGCTGTTTATCCCGGACAAAGACAATCGTCCCATCGTCGCGCATTTCGGCAATGATCGCTAGCGACTCGATGGGTACATTCCAGTGTAACAGGCTGGCGCGCCCGCGCTCGAACACTTTTTCGATCACTGTGCCGATACCTACCAGGGTCGCGCCTGCGTTTTGAACCAGGCGAGCTAATGCGGCAATGGTCTTGCCGGTGGCTAAAAAATCGTCAATGATCAATACCCGGTCTTGTATGGACAAGTATTCGGGGGAAACCATCAAGTGAACATCGCCTCCCTTGGTGTGTGACGGAGCCGATTCGACAAAGACCGGCTCTTTCATTGTAATGGGCTTGTGCTTGCGCGCGTAAACCATCGGCACGCCCAGTGTGTACGCCGTCATCATTGCCGGGGCGATGCCCGAGACCTCGGCAGTGAGGATACGTGTGACGGCGCAGCCCTCAAAGCGGCGAGCAAACTCCTGGCCCATCATCATCATCAACGCCGCGTCAATCTGATGGTTGAGCAGCGAATCGACTTTGAGAATGCCCCGGCCAAGGTTGACCCCTTCGGCCAGGATTCTGTCTTCAAGTATTTGCATCGATCTACACCTCTTTGCGTGTTGCAAGTCCATTTTCGAAGGATAAAGGTCGTATTGTAATACCAGATGCGCCAGATCGCAAAAAAAGTGGGGAGATATGAAGGTCTGGAAAGAAGCCCAAGTCGCAGTTACGGGCCTGTATAAAAAACTGGCTCTGCTGTGGGCATCACCCTCCAATCTCTGGAAAACACACACGGCGTTGATTTTCCCTTCAAGCATTGATGATCGGGACCCACGTGACTGCAAGCGGTGGCACGTCCGCCCAACGTGGTTGATCCGCATCGGTAGACCCGTTGCCCGGCAGATTTTGCCCTTTGTTGTCGATCTGACGCTCACTGGCACCGAGCATCTGCCGGCCACCGGCGCAGCGATCCTTGCCTGCAACCACGCTTCGCTGCTTGATCCCATTTTGTTGGATGCCTTTTTTCCCCGATATTCCTATTTTATGTCTAAACAAGAGTTGTTCAGGCATCCGCTAATGGCCTGGTTTTTGCGCAATGCCGGGGCATTTCCGGTCAATCGCAGCGGGGGTGATACCTGGGCGATGCGTCACGCCGAACACATTCTGCAAGAGGGGCAGGTGTTAGGAATTTTCCCAGAGGGCACGCGCAGCAAGCAGCGGGGTACATTGGGCAAGGGCAAGACCGGCGCGGTACGTCTTGCTCTGGAGCAAGGTGCGCCCATTATCCCGGTGGCGATCCTGGGCACTGACACGTTGCTCGACAAATACCGCAACCCGCTGCGACCGCCGCCGGTGAGCGTCCATATCGGCACGCCGATATACGTGGATGAGATGGTTACCCATTCTCCACCGCGTTATGAAGAAATTCAGATTTTGACCACGCTGCTGATGGAGCGCATCGCCGAGATGATGCCACCAGAAAAGCGGGGCGAGTACGTCGAGTGATGATATCGATGAGTCGAGATGAGGATTTTATGCGCATGGCTTTGCAAGAAGCCAAGCTTGCTTTTGATAAAGGCGAGATTCCGGTGGGGGCTGTGGCTGTCCATACGGATCGCGTGATCGGCCGTGGGCACAACGTCAAGGAGACGCAGCGCGATCCGACCGCGCACGCTGAAATGATCGCCTTGCGGCAGGCCGCGCGGGCGCGCGGCGGCTGGCGGCTGCTTGACGTGACCTTGTATTGCACGCTGGAGCCGTGCCCGATGTGTGCCGGGGCGATGGTGCAGGCGCGTCTGCCGCGCCTGGTGTACGCCGTCGACGATCCAAAAACCGGGGCGGCGGGATCGGTGATCGATCTGTTACAGCATCCGCAGCTCAATCACCAGGTTGAGGTGACGCGCGGAGTGCTTGCTGCCGAGGTCGCCGCACTGATGGATGCTTTTTTTCAGGGCCTGCGCGATGGCGATATTCCGCGCCATTCCGACGATTGGAAGCGCCGAAAACTTGCCAAAAACCAGGATTCGGAGTAAAATACTGTTGTTTCGGGATTATGGAGAGGTCGCATAGTTGGCTTAGTGCGCCGCACTCGAAATGCGGTGAACCTCCGGGTTCCGTGGGTTCAAATCCCACCCTCTCCGCCAGGTAAAACGAGCGAGATTCTTGTGTTTCGTCCAGTGTAATCCTCGAATGGTAGCTCTGCCCGACGTTAGCGCGGAAAAAGGCATTTTATGACCTTTTTCCGCGTTACCTGTTTTATTCACCGTTTATGGCCCGGTATAAAGCCATCCCCTGTTACAAATAGTGCAGACCTTGCTCGCGGGCGGAACGCTCCAGCCACCTTACTGTCAGGCTCGCCAGGAGCGCGTAACCCAAAAGCTGCCCGATCAGGATCGCCCACTCGTACGACGCAGCCATCACCGTCCGCGTACCCATCACATAGTGCCGTAACAGATCCATACCAAAGCTCATTGGCAAAGTCACGATCCCGATGGCACGCAAAGATGCGGGAAGGACCTGCAAGGGAACAAACATGCCGGTCAGCATCTGGAAGCCAAAGTTGAACATCCCAAAGATGGCTGACACCTGCTGGTGGCGCAGCACCAGCGCGGCAAAGCAGGCTCCCATCTGTGCCAGCGCACCGACCGACAATGCAGTCGCTAACAGGCCCAGCAACAGCCCCAACGGCGTCAAGGTCGTACGCGTGAACCACAGCCCAACGGCAAACATAGGAATGAAAAAGAGGCTACTGCGCACGGCCATGGCGGCAATGTTGCAGATCATATAGCCGTAACGGGAGAAAGGACAGGTAAACGTATAGTCAATCTGTCCCGATCCCAGTTCGCTGCGAAACATGTCGGCGGCTCCCCACAGGGCGACGCCCTGCCAGCTCTGGTAGGCCACGCCAAAGATCATGAACGACACCCAGTTCGCCGTGCCCAATGTCTTTTCCAGCAATG
>JAFGEY010000253.1 GCA_016931365.1 Anaerolineae bacterium | reverse complement strand
TCGTCTCCGGTCGACAGACGGTCAAGGCGCTGATACGTATCGGCTATCAGATCGTTCGGCAGCGTGGCAGCCACATTCGCCTGCGCGACGAAACAAATCCCGATCATCTTCCTATCACTGTACCCGATCACAAAACGCTCAAACCCGGTCTGCTTGGACAGATCTTGCGCGACGCCAACCTGACCGTTAACCAATTCCTGACCCTGCTCTAGCCATCAACTGCTCTCACCGCCTCGACAAACGCCTTGACCCGCCCGCGATCCTTTTTTCCCTTGCTCGCCTCTGCCCCGCTTGACACGTCGACGCCCCACGGACGCACCTGCCGCACTGCCTGGGCGACGTTGTCCGGATCGAGCCCACCTGCTAACAGCAATCGACAGCGCGATGACAGCGCCCGCGCGATGCTCAGGTCGGCCAATTCGCCCATCCCGCCGTACTGTGCCGGGTGATAGGCATCGACCAGCAACTCGGGTATGGCAGAGTCGGTCGAAAAAATGGGCCGATAGGTCTCCAACCCGGCCAAGGCCTCGTCGACCGTTTGCGGGCGCAGCGCCTTGAACGCGCGGGGCGAAAGCGCTTGCAGTTCGCCCTCCGCTTCATCGCCGTGCAATTGAACCAGGTCTAGCCCGGCCACCGCGATCGTGCGCCATACCTCGCTCGTCGGCGCATTGACAAACACGCCCACAAAACGAGGCCGGCTGAGACCAAATTCTATGTTGATAATCCGGGCAATTTCGCCCACCTGCTCCGGCTTGACGTACCGCGGACTCGGAGGGTAAAAAATAAAGCCCAGAAAATCAGCTCCGGCCTCAGCAGCGCAGTAGGCATCGTCAAGATTAGTCAGGCCGCAAATTTTGACATAAATTAACATTTATACTCCTGGCTGCGTTGCATATTCCGTAGCCGACGTTTCACACAATACGCAGTACGTCTCACGCCCCAACCAATTCGCGCACTTGACGTCTCACATCCTCCGCCCGCACCAGCGATTCGCCGACCAGCATCGCGTTGACGCCGATCTCGCCCAGACGATCCGCGTCGGCGCGCGTGTGGATGCCGCTCTCAGCAACGAGAAGGGTGTCGGCAGGCACCAACGGGCGCAGGCGGGCAGTGGTCGCCAGATCGACAACAAAGGTCATCAGATCGCGGTTGTTGACACCGATGATGCGCGGCCGAATGGGCAGTACGCACGCCAACTCGGCCTCGTTATGCACTTCGACCAGCGCCACCATGCCCAGTTCGCCCGCCAGCGCGTAAAGCCGAGCCAGTTCGTCATCTTCCAGGACGGCGACGATCAGCAGCACTGCGTCGGCCCCGGCAGCGCGCGCCTCGTAGACCTGGTAGGGATCGACGACAAACTCTTTGCGCAGCACGGGAATGTCGACCGCCTGCCGCACCGCACGCAGATCGTCAAGCGAGCCGCCAAAATACTTGCCGTCGGTGAGCACGCTGATCGCCGCCGCGCCGTTGGCTGCATAGGTCCGTGCCAGGTCAACCGGATCGAGGTCGGGGCAGATTGCCCCCTTGCTCGGTGAGGCACGTTTGATCTCGGCGATCAAGGCGACCTTGCCAGTTGTGCACAGCGCGGCAGCAAAATCGCGCGGTGGCATAGCCTGTGCGGCTTCGGCCTGAACCTGCGCCGGCGATCGCACCTGCTTGTGCTGCTCAACTTCGATCCGTTTCCAGGCGATGATTTCGTCCAGAATTGTCTTGGCCATTCGATGCTCCAGGCCAGGTCGTCACGCTGCAAGCGTAATCTAGTGCGGCAGGACAAATCCGATCTTGCGTTTGATCTCGTCCATTTTGGGGTCGGCGACCGCCCGCGCCTGTTCCGCACCGAGGGCCAGCATCCGGTCGAGCGCGGCGGGATCGGCGATCAACCCCTTGTAGCGCTCGCGGATCGGCCGCAACGCCTCGATCACCACATCAGCAACGCGATTTTTGAGCACGGCATAGCCCTGCCCGGCAAACTCGGCCTCGATCTGCGCACGGCTTGAGCCGGTCAGCAGCTCATAGATTTCCAGCAGATTGTTTACGCCGGCCCTTTCCGGCGCATCGCTGAAGGCGATCTCGCGTCCGGTGTCGGTGACGGCATGTTTCAGCACCGTGCGAATCGTGTCCGGCTCATCAGTCAGGCGCACGGCATGGTCGCGGATGTGCGCCTCGCTCTTGCTCATTTTGCGCGATGGGTCATTCAAGGCGCGGATGCGCGCACCCACTGTCGGCAAGACCGGTTCGGGGATGACAAAGGTGTCGCCGTAGAGCGTGTTGAATCGCTGTGCGATGTCACGCGTCAGTTCGACGTGCTGCTTTTGATCTTCGCCCACCGGCACCCGGTCGGCGTCGTAGAGCAAAATGTCGGCCGCTTGCAGCACCGGGTAATCGAGCAGGCCGGCGCCAACACTTTCCTGGCTCTGCGCCTTGATCTTGTACTGGGTCATCCGCTCCAGCCAGCCCAGCGGGGTGACGCAGTTGAGCACCCAGCAACATTCGGCGTGTGCACGAACGTGACTCTGGATGAAAATGACGCACTTTGCCGGGTCGAGGCCGGTCGCCAGATAAGTCGCAGCCAGTTCCCGCGTCTTGCGTCGAAGCGCATCCGGGTCTTGCCACACGGTGATCGCGTGCATGTCGACAATGCAAAAGTAATTTTGTCGCGGATGCGCAGCATCCGAATCGTCCTGTTCGGCCACCCAGCGGCGGATCGCGCCCAGATAGTTGCCGATGTGCAGTGTGCCCGACGGCTGGACGCCGGAAAAAACGCGTGGACGGGATCGAGTTGAGTTCATTTAGCCTCCCTTCCAGTTAGCCATCTCGTGTTGGGTAAAATGCGCCACCGACTCTCGATACAGTCGCTCGATCAGGTCTGGGCTGAGGTCTATCTCCTCTGCCCAGATGCGCCGTTGACGCAGCATCGCCTCGACGCGTTCAGCGGCGCGAACATCGGCCGCGCTGGTCTTGAACCTGGCCGCAACGCGCACATAGCCGGCGCGCTGGCCGATCAAATTCACGATCTGCTGGTCAATGCGGTCGATCTCGGCACGAACGTCGCTCAGGCTGGTGCACTCGTCCGGCGATTTGCTCATTTACTGCTCCAGAGAGCCGTCTGCCAACCGCTGGCTGAGATCGACCAGGCCCTCCAGCGCCGACAGCGCCGCGCCGCGGTCGATGCTTTCCGCCGCCCTGCCGATGCCCGGCGCCAGCCCGTCGACCGCGCCGCCGACCAGCAGCGCCGCCGCCGCATTGAGCAGCACCGTATCGCGCCGTGGGCCGCGATCCCGGCCAGAGAGAATGTCGCGAGTGATGCGG
The DNA here is from genome assembly GCA_016931365.1 of Anaerolineae bacterium. Next base: position 1,011 of record JAFGEY010000253.1, on the reverse strand, counting down.
GCATTTTCCTCCGGATCGCTGCCTTGCAGGTCAGACAGATCGGCCAGGGCAAAGCCGCAGTTGCGCGGATCGATGGTCTTGGTGACGACGTGACCGTTTTCGCCGGCCACGCCAAAATAGCTGACCTGGTTGGGGCCGACCGTGCTCAACTCGTCCAGGCCACCCGCACCATGCACCACGTAGGCCGCCCTGGAACCGAGGTCCTTGAGCACACAAGCCAGCGGCTCGGTCAGTGTGGGGTCATACACGCCGATCAATTGCGCGGGCGTGCTGGCCGGGTTAGTCAGCGGGCCGAGGACATTGAAAATAGTCCGCACGCCCAGCTCGCGCCTCGGGCCGATGGCGTGTTTCATCGCCGGGTGCAGCTTGGGGGCAAACAAAAAGCCGATGCCCACCTCGTCGATGCACTGTGCCACCTGTTCCGGAGTCAGTTCGAGGTTGACACCAAGCGCTTTGAGTACGTCGGCGCTGCCCGATTTGCTGCTCACACTGCGATTGCCGTGCTTGGCGACGCCCAATCCCGCCCCGGCGACGACAAAAGCCGCCGTCGTCGAGATGTTGAACGTGCCTGCGCCGTCACCGCCGGTGCCGCAGGTGTCGACGATGTCCGAACGCAGCGGGCTCACTGCCACTGCCGCGCGGCGCATCGCCCGCGCGCAGCCGACGATCTCGTCCACCGTTTCGCCTTTGAGCCGCAGGGCGATCAGGAACCCGGCAATCTGCGCCGGGGTGGCCCCGCCGGTCATCACCTGATCCATCACTCCTTCGGCCTGGTTCGCCGACATCGATCGGCCGTCGAGCAACTGTTGAATCGCTTGCTGAATCATGGTCTCCCTCCTTCAAAAAAGGAATAGGGGAATAAGGGAATAAGGAAACACAGGGAGAGCAGACAGGAGATTTCCTTATCCCTTACTCCTTATTCCTTAACGTAACTTTTGTGCAACTGAAAGCCGAATTGCCAAAAACGGCTGAAAAAATGAACTTTTACAACTGACCCTTGCCGAGTATGCT
>JAFGEY010000033.1 GCA_016931365.1 Anaerolineae bacterium | reverse complement strand
GTGCAGCAGTTGCAGCCCGCGCGAGGTGGTGCCGTAATGCTCCCAGTATTCGCGCCGTAGCCGCGACACAATGGCCGGGTCCATTCCCATTTTCTCGATCATATATAAATTAATGCGCCGGCTGATCTCTTGCATCAGTCCAGAACTGCGCGGGTAGATCGTTTCGTCGAGGTCAAAGATGAGCACGTTGAGCACGATGGATGTCCTTGGAATCTATCCTGAGATTCGCTCAAAGCCCCGTCTCGGGGCGGTTTTCGCCCCTATCCCCAGGAGCGAGAGCAATTCCAGGATAGGTACTTAATTTGTGTCGACCGCGCCCGGCTGCGGCACTGAACGGCTGCGAAAGTCGCGCGCGCAGTCGTCCGAGTCGCGGTTGGCCGGCCAGCGCTCCAGCGAGCTGCCGGCGTACAGGCTGCCCACGTCGCCGAACGAGACGACGCCGGGGTAGCTGCCCGTGCCGTAGACCAACACGTCCACCGGCCTGAGAGCAGGATCGAGCAAAAGCACTTGGTCTCCGGCGTTGCCCAGCGCAAACTCGCCCGTCCCCCAGCCCGACGGGATCAGGTCGGGCACGCTGCTGCTGCTGTTCAATTCCCAGTCTGGCAAAGATTTGCCCGGATAATTGAGCGCCTGGTAGACCACCGCCTGGCGGGCGATGACCAGCGTCCCACCCGGCGGGATGTTTGTGCCGGACGGGAACACGTACAGCCGCTCATAGTCGGTGCTGTTCACCGCGTCACCCAGGTGCCAGCCGCTCAAATCGACGGCCCGCGCGGTGGGGTTGTACAGTTCGACCCACTCGCCCAGGTCGTCGGCGCCGGGCGGGTTGAAAACGACCTCGCTGATCAGCACATGATTGGCCTCCGGCACATAGCTCTTGAACACCACCGGCAGGTAAACCTCGTGAATGCCGCTGCTGTGCGACCAGTCGTAATCGAAAACCTGCTTCAAATAATCGTAAATGCCTTTGGAACGCACCTGCAAGGCCAGCTCGCGGTTGATCTTGGACGAACTTTCCGAGCCGTTGATGCTGCCAACGTGGGCGTACCACTCGTTGCCCAGGCGCACCAGCACCAGCTTGTTGTGGATGCCGCAATAGGTCGGGTCGCCGCGGCGCACCTCGATGTCCAGGCCCTCAGTCTCGGCGATGCCCAGCAGGTACCAGGTGGTTTCCACATTTTCCAGCGTGTCGTCAAAGCCCTTGTCAAGCAGGATGCGCACCGACGCACCCTGCCGCGCCGCCTGGATATAAGCCTCCAGGCGCGGGTTCGGGTCGTCCGCCGGCGTGCTCGACGATTTGCCCCAGCGCACCCGCTCGTACATCTGCTCGGCATAGACCTCGTCGCCCGGCCCGGCGCGCAGCACCAGCCCGATCAGGCCATCGCTGTAGCGCTGGCTGGTCTCCGGCGACTGCACCACCTCGAACCAGTCGGCCTGGAAAGCGGGCAAAGTGGGCGAAAAGAGCGCCGGGTATTCAAAGCCGCCGCCCGGCGAATAGACTGCCGTGTAGGTCAGCGGGACGGTGTAGCGCGGCAGCGAGCCATAGGGCACAATGTCGGGGTGGCCCAGGTCGAGATCACGGGCGAACAACATCTCGGCATACGCGATCAGCGCCGGCTGGTCGGTGATCAGCAGCACGCCGCGGTTGCCCGCCGTGCCGTTGGACTTGTCGTCGATCGGCATGGCGTGGTTGCCAAAGTTTTCAGAGCCGACAAGCACCTGCCGCCCATCGACGACGATGATCTTGGCATGCTGGTTGGCATAGCGGTCGTCGATGCGAGCCGCATCGTCATTGTGCATAAAATAGACCGCCCCACCGGCGTCGACGATCTGTTGGCAGTTCCACAACTGCCCGTCGGGCAGGCCGCCGGCCGGCGCGCCTTCGAGCAACATCGTCACCTGCACCCCGGCGTGGATGCGCTCGGTGAGGATGCCGGTCAGCCAGACGCTCTCCCAGGTATAGCCTTCGATCAGGATGACATCCTGCGCGCCGCTCAGCAGTTCGACGACGACCGTGTAGGCGTTGTCCGGCGCGATGCCCACGGTGACGTTGGCCGTGGCCGCAATTTGCAGCGTGCGCGTGTAGGCCTCCCAATCCCAGCCGGGATAGCTCACCCGCTTGCCCCACAGATCGCCCTCGCGCACCGGCCCGTACAGCGACGCGCCCGGCGCGGTGTCGTTGGCCCAATCGGCGGCCCCGTTGGCGTCGGGCAGCGGCAGCCCGGTCTGTTCACTGCGCTTGCGGAACAAAATCTGCCCCGAGGTGGCAAAAACGCCGTTGGCGTAGCGCTGCGCCGCCGGGCCGCTCCAGCCCAGGCGGTTCGGGTCGGCGTTGCCATAGACGACGACATCAACCTCAATCGCATCAATTTGGTAAAGGTAGAGCCGTTCTCCCGTATTGACAAGGTTATCACTACTGTAAACCTGATCGGCAGGTATATTGCCGACTGTATCATCATCACTGCGTTCCAGCAGATAAAATCCTTGCGCCGAAATAACGCCGGTCAGCGGGATCGACGGCGTGCTGTCAGCAGCGACCAGCAGCCAGCCGTTCAGATCGATGTTTACAGCGGTGTTGTTGTACAGCTCGATCCATTCGTCATCCGAGCCAACTGAAGAAGCAGCGGTTCCCATCCAGGCCACTTCGTTGATCGCTACCGGCGGCGGATTGAGTGCACCCGAGTTATCGTACACCGAGTTGGTGTATCGCGGCGTGCCGGTGATCGGGTTGCCGCTAGCATCAAGCCCTATCGTGGTGATCGTCGAGGTGAAAGCCCAGTTGGTGTCGTCGCCCGGCAGCGTCGGATCGCGCCGCTCCATACTGCCCTTATTGATCGGAGCCGTAGTTTTGTTTACCCCCCCCGGCCAGGGGCCGCCGTCGGCATTGGCCGTATCGATCAGGTACTCGTGAACGCACAGCAGCGTCAGTGCGCCGCCGGTGTCAGCAAAGGCAAAACTGCCATTGAGCGACATATTGGGCACGTCCGGCGTCGAATCCTGGCCATATTCCAGCGTCGGCGTCAAGCCGAAGGCCAGCGTAAACGAGATGGCATTGCGCGCGCACCAGATGTTCGCCCCCGGCGTCAGGGTCACGCCGGCCGCCGGAAAGGCAACCGTGCGCCCGCCGCCATCGCACACGCGCCAGGTTTCGGTCAGCACCAGCATCTCAGTCGAGACGTTGGTGATCTGAAAGCCCTCATCATTCCCGCCCCAACCGGTCGTCCCGATGTGCAGCGCCGAGATCAGCAGCGTCGTCGACGGATCGCCGCTGGCCTGCGCGGTGACTCCGTCCTGGACGGCTGCTGCCGGGCCGCCGCTCAGCAGCCGGCTCAAAAGCCAGAGGGTCACCACAGCGCCCAAAATCACCCCACCTATGCGCCATAAGCGCGTGCACCATAGGCGCTTGGCCGTTGCACGCATCGCTCACTCCTCCACCTGGGTTGCCTCGGCGTGCATCTCGGTCAGCCGCAGATCGCCGGGCGAAAGAACTGTTTCGCCGGGCGAGAGTGCCGGCTTGCCCGTCCGCCCAAACCACCACGTCGCGCCCAGGATGAGCGCCCAGGGCAACACCAGCCCGACCAGCAAAAAAGAAAGCCAATTGAACACCGGCGCGGCGGAAAAGCGGTCCAGATTGAACAGGATCAACCACACGCTAAACCACACCGCAAACAGGTTGGGCAGCGCGTCGCCGGAATGAAAGAGCTTGAGGCCCTCGTTGCGTCGACGGGTGAACGGGTAGAACAGGTTGCTGCCCATGTGCCCCAATTGATCCTCCAGGATGTGCGCCGCCGATCCCAGCGCGTAGGCCAGCCCGTACCACGGCCCCAGCAGCAGCGCAATCCCACCACCGATCAGGGCGGCGACGGTCAGCGCGTGACTCCAGCGGCGATGCCAGGGCAAAAAGCTGATCTCGATAGCCTCTCCGTCAGGAGAGGCCCGGCGTTCAAACTCAAACGTCGGCCCGCTGAAAATGTCGACCCGAGTCGCCGCGTCATAGGCATAGCGTGTCGGAGCCTGGATCGACGCGCGGCCGGGCGGCAGGTCGAGTTCGCTGCCTGCAAACGACACCTGCGAGGTGGTGACCACCGGCCCGATGCGCACGCGCACCTCGCGCGCCGCGCCGCCAAAATCCACCGCGTACTGCCGCCACAGGTCGGCGCCGAGTTTTATGGTGTGAAACTGCACCCGCACCGGCTTGCCCGTTTCCCAGGCCTGATCGATCGCCGCGGCCACCTGTCCGGCCATCGCCTGCGGGTCGGGCGACCGTGGATCGGGATCGATATCGACCTGGTTTTCCTCCAGGTAGCGGGCCAGCTTGAAATCAAGCGTGTCGGGCATCAGCCCACCGATGCCGGCCAGCAGCAGAATCAGGCTGCCCTCGGCCGACATCTGCGCCACCACCGGCAGAAACGTCGCCGCCGCCACGCCGGAAAAGAAATGCGCGATCCCTTTCATGGGTAATCCTCATTACGGCCGCATAAAGAACAACAACGGCGAAACGCCGAAAAAGAAAAAGGCCCCAAACGCCACAACGCACAGGCAGGTCATCACCAGGATGGTCACACCGACAGCCACCCAGACCATCTCGTTTCGCGAGCCATCACGATCCATGCCCACCTCATTCACATCCAGGTCGTCACTTCATCGACCAGCCGGCGCGGGCGCGGGCCAGGACTCTCGTCCGGATAACCAAACGATACTGCGGCGACCATCTGCGTGTCCATCCCCAGCCATGCGCACAACTCGCCGTAGGGGTAGAGAATGTCGCAAATCCACAGCGAACCAAGCCCCAGATCGAGCGCGGCCAGGCACATATTTTGGATCGCCGCGCCGACCGATTGGACATTAACCAGATCGTTGAAATTGTCGTCGACGGTGTGCTCAACATAGGGATGCTTGCCATGCGGGTTGAACACAAACACCGTCACCGGAGCCTGGGCCATCACCTTGAGCGTCCACCTGGCGCTGCCCGTGTCAGGATTGATGTTCTTGGCAAACGCGTCCAGGCCGTCCTGCATGACCTGGATCATTTCATCACGTCGCTCGCGCACGACGATAATGTGCCACGGCTGGCGGTTCTTGCCCGACGGCGCTTGCGTCGCCGCGAGCAAAATCAGGCGCAGCGCCTCCTCCGGGATCGGATCGGGCTTGAAGCGGCGGATGCTGCGGCGCTGCGCAATAGCTTCAAGTGTATTCATTGTTATCTCCTTATCGTATCTTCTCAAAATCTTGGGGAGAACCAGCTTCCCAAGCGCATTGTTTCCCAAAGCGGCCCAAGTCGCATACAAGACATCGAC
>JAFGEY010000252.1 GCA_016931365.1 Anaerolineae bacterium | reverse complement strand
TCCATTTTCATAGCGCACATTATAGCTGGCGTTTATTTGTTTTGCATTAGCGTTTCTTTAAATTTGTACTGTGGCTGAGCAGTTACATCACGTAAACATGCCAGATTTGCATCCGATCAGCCCAAAACAAAAAGGCCAGCCAGGCCGAAAACAGGGCAATGATCGTGTCGGCGACGATCATCACCCGACGGCGGTTCCAGCGATCCACCAACGCGCCGACAAAAGGCCCCAACAGCACACCTGGCAGCATCGCCACCAGCGTCGCCGTCGCCAATATCGTCGCCGAGCGGCCCGAGGCCTCGGTCAGCCACCAGACAAGAGCGAATCCACCCACGTGGCTGCCGACCAGCGAAAGCGCCTGGCCGATCCAGATGGTGAAAAATGAGGCTGCCCAATGGGGTTTTTGCACCTGATTTTGTGTCGATTCGGTCATTGAAAACTCCTCTCACACGGTCAAGATTATACCCGCATTCAAGCGGGCTGGCAAAGCCCGCTCACCACTGGTAGTATATCAATCACCCCGGCAGCACACCTATCCACCAGCTAACAACGAACCAACAAAAAAGCGCCGTCGTGTGACGGCGCTTTGGGATTCGACAGAATGCGTTGGTCCAACAATCTAGATGAACAATGTCGCGTTTGAGTCATCCGATGCGGCGATAAAAGTCGCCACGCCGGCGATCTCAACGCCGTCGCACAGTTCCTCTTTGCGCAGGCCCATGATATCCATCGTCATCTGGCAGGCGATCAGGCGCACGCCATTTTGCCGCGCCATCTGGATCAGGACAGGCAGCGTATCGACATTCTTTTGCTGCATAATCCATTTCATCATTTCGGTGCCCACGCCGGCCATATGCATCTTGGACAGGGTCAGTTTCTCCGACCCGCGCGGCATCATCCAGCCAAACATCTTTTCGATCAGGCTCTTTTTCACTGGTGGCGGGTTGGTCTTGCGCAGAATGTTCAGCCCCCAGAAGGTGAAAAAGATAGTCACCTTGTGCCCCATCGCCGCCGCACCGTTGGCGATGATGAACGCCGCCAGCGCCTTGTCCAGATCGTTGGAAAAGACGACCAGGGTCTTGTCTTTGGTCGTCGGTTGGATGGCCGGCGTCTCTGTGTGCGGCAGCCCCTTTTGGATGCGCGCAACGATTGTTCTGCCCTCTTGTTCTATCGACAGCAGCTTGTTGCCGGTGCGCTCGCACCACGCCGCAATGTCATTGGTAAAGCCCAAGTCGGTCGCCTTGATGGTGACAATGTCGCCCGGCGCGACCGTTTTGACCTTGTCGTACAATTTCAAGATCGGGCCGGGGCACTGCAAACCGCAGGCATCGACGGCAAATTCCTGCCCTTCGACCAACGCCGGCGGCGGCACAGCGCGAATCTCTTCGCGGCTGTCGATCTCGACATGCTCAAACACATCAAAGTTGGACTGCCGCCCCACCGCATGTGAAAACGTTTTCCAGCCGCCGTTGAGGTTGACTGCGTTGAAACCGTGCTGGGTCAAAATACGGCAGGCGTAATATGCGCGCTGCCCGACCTGGCAGTAAACGACGATGCGGCGATCCCTGGGGATTTCGTTCAGCCGCTCGCGCAAATTGTCCAGCGGAATATGGCGCGCGCGATCGATCATACCCAGCGCCAGTTCTTCGTCGGCGCGCACGTCGAGGATAAAATGGGCGTCGCGGTCCAGCCCGGCGATTTCGTCCCAGTCGATCGTCGCCACGTCGCCGCGCAGCACGTTGGCCGCAGCAAAGCCGACGATATTCACCGGATCGCGCGTCGAGCCATAGGGCGGCGCGTAAGCCAGTTCGAGTTCTTCCAGGTCGAACACAGTCAGCCCGGCACGCAAGGCAGTGGCGATCACGTCAATGCGCTTGTCAACGCCCTCTATGCCCACGATCTGCGCGCCCAGGAGCTTGCCTTCCGGCGTAAAAAGCAGTTTGAAGGCCATCGGCGCTGCGCCGGGATAATATCCGGCGTGGTTGGCCGAATGGGCGATCACGCTCTTGAACGGAATGCCTGCCTGCTCCAACTGGCGGCGATTGAGGCCGGTGGTGGCGACCGTCAGATCGAACACCTTGACCACCGACGTGCCCTGCACGCCGGTGTAGCGCACATCGCGCCCGGCAATGTGGTCGGCGACGATGCGCCCCTGCTTGCTCGCCGGGCCGGCGAGCGGCACATTGGTCGGCTGCCCGGTGACGATGTGCGTCACCTGCGCTGCGTCGCCGATGGCATAGATATCAAGATCGCAAGTCTGCAAGTGTGCGTTGGTGGCAATCGCGCCACGCGTGCCCAGTTCCAGCCCGGCATCTTTGGCCAGTTGAAATTCGGGCCGTACGCCGATAGCCAAAATCACCAACTCGGCGTCGGCACGGCGCTCGCTTTGCAGAACCACGCTCATCCAGTCGCCGTTGCCCTTTTCGATAGCCTTGATCCCGTCGCCCAGCGCCAGGCGCACCTGCTTGAATTGCAAATGCTGGTGCACCATCGCCGCCATTTCATAGTCAAGCGGAGCCATCACCTGATTCAGCATCTCGACCATTGTCACCTGGATGCCGCGATGGTGCAGGTTTTCGGCCAATTCGATGCCGATGAACCCGCCACCGACCACCACCGCGCGCGCCGGGCGCTTTTCGTCCAGGTAGGCGATGATCCGATCCATATCGGGAATGTCGCGCAGGGTGAACACGCCGGGCAGGTCGGCACCGGGCAAGGGGGGGACGATTGGCGCCGCGCCGGGCGAAAGCACCAGTTTGTCATAGGATTCGCTGTATGTCTCGCCGGTTTGCAGGTTTTTGATCTGCACGGTTTTGGCCGCGCGGTCAATGCGCGTCACCTCGTGCTGCACGCGCGCCTCGACGTTGAACCGCGCCTTGAATGCCTCCGGCGTCTGCACCAGCAGCCGGTCACGCTCGGTGATCACCCCACCGATGTGATAGGGCAAGCCGCAATTGGCAAAAGAAATGTACGGGCCGCGCTCCAGAAGCAAGATTTCAGCCCGTTCGTCCATCCGTCGCAGGCGCGCCGCCACGCTGGCCCCGCCGGCCACACCACCGACAATAACGACTTTCATTTTTGTTCTCCTTGAATGTGAAACATATCCGCGTTAGCGGCCAGTTGATCGCTCAGAATGCCGCGCATCAGGTCCAAAGCCTGAATGATTCGCACATCGGTCAGCGAGTAACGAATGGCAGTGCCCTGCCGCTCAACCTGCACCAGCTCTCGCTCGCGCAGCACACGCAGGTGGCGCGACACGGTCGGCTGCGGGATGTCCAGCATCTCGGCGATTTCGTTGACAAACCGCCCACCCTCGGACAGCAGGTACAAAATGAGCACCCGCTTGGGATCGGACAGCGCGTAGCACACCCGGGTATGCAGCAGATTGACCTCTTGTTCCAGCCTGTCTTTGTCCATAGTACTCCTTGATTCATATATTCACATATCCGAATATAAGAATCATTATAGCACAAAACGTGCAGACGCGCAAATCAGACCAGGCAACAAAAAAAGGCTGCAACGGTTCGCAGCCTTCTCGTCTTGAATCTACTCATAAAAAACGCCGGGTATTTCTATACTTACACTAATTGATCCCAAACGTCATCTTGCTTTTCAACAGCTCGTATACCTCGCAATGGCGCGCGGAATTATAAAGGATGATTTTCTCGCGCTGATTGAGTCCTATGCCGAGATCGATTGTTGCGGTAGGTTCGACTCGTGCAGTAGTCACAGCACCGTCTCAAAGCAGCGGAGCGACGGCGCAACCATTGCCCACATAAAGCTCATCGGGCGCAAAGAACCCACCCTTCGCCATCGACACGGAGCAGCGCATGATAAATGAGCTGCGAGTCGAGCCAGGGAACGCGTTAGAGATGGTAGAAATTCATCGTCAAGAAAGATCGATTGTCATTGATTGTCATCGTCAACAGGCGGCGGGGGCGTGCCACCGGCAACCTGATCCAGTTCTTCGTCACCGAGTTCGCTCTCTTGCACTTCCGGAGGCGGGTTCTTGGACTCTTGAGGCTTCTTGTCCTTTTTGGTAGGCGGCTTTTGAGTCATTTTTCATCTCCTTGACATTCAATGGTATGAACCGTTAGCGGCATTCTATCAAAAGCAGATCGATTTGTCAATAAACTCGTTTTCACTGTTCAGCACAGGCCGGGGCATAGTCGATATCGTGGCCCATCAAAAGCGCCCACTCGCTCTCGCTCAACATGCGATTAGCGCGCCGGCAAGCGCGGGTGCGCCATGTCTCGATGCGCAAATCCCACAGCAGCAAAGTGCCGTTCTCGCCGATCGAGGCCAGGGTCGGCTCCTGAGGATGAAAGGCCACGCCCCACACCGCGCCGTTGTGCCCGCGCAGCGGCGGCCCGATCTGCGCGCCGGTGGCCACGTCCCACAAAATGACCGTGCCATCCTCGCTGCCCGAGGCCAGCGTACGTCCATCGGCGCTAAAGGCCACGGCGTTGACAAACCCGGTGTGCCCGCGCAGTGGACTGCCAACCGGCGCAAACGTTTCCGCATCCCAAAGGATAATCGTACTGTCGGCGCTGCCTGAGGCTAGCAAACGACCATCGGGGCTAAAATCGAGGCTGAGCACCCAGTTGGTGTGCGCCGCCAGCGGTTCAGCGCGCGGCCGGCGCATTTCGACATCCCATACAACGATCAGACTGTCCAGACCCGCCGAGGCCAGCGTTTTGCCGTCGGGGCTGAATTGCAGGCTCCACACGGACTGGGTGTGCTCGCGCAACGGCAGCCCAATCGACTGCTGCGTGGCAGCATCCCACAGCACGATGCTGCCATCCTCCCCGCCGGTGGCGATCAGCGCACCGTCGGGACTGACATCAAGGCCGATCACCCAGCCCTCATGCCCGGCCATCGGCGAGCCTACCTGCTGCCCCGTGCCGGCATCCCACAGCCGCACTGTCCCATCCTGGCTGGCTGAGACGATCTGCCGTCCGAAAGGATCGAAAACGACGGTGTTGATCGACGCGGTGTGCCCGGTCAACGGCTGGCCGACGAGCTGACGCAGATCGACATCCCACCGCAACACCGCCTGGTCGACCGCACCCAGGGCCACGAGCCTGCCATCGGGGCTGAACGCAACGTCGGTCAAACCATCGACGTGGCGAAGGACCTGCTCGCCAGGCATCTGCCGGCCCTGCACATCCCACAAAACGATCGTGTTATCGCTGCCGCCGGAGGCGATGGTTTTTCCATCCGGGCTAAAGGCGAGGGTGCGCACCCAGTTGGTGTGCCCGGCCAACGGTGGGCCTACAGGCTGCCGCGTCTCGACATCCCACACCCGAAGCGTTTCGTCCCAACTGGCCGAGGCTAACATTTTTCCATCGGGACTGAACGCAACCCCCTCGACCCGGTCGGTGTGCCCGGTCAGTGGATCGCCGGACGGCTCGCCACCAGGCGGCACACGCGCGGCGACATCCCACAGGCGCACGGTAGCATCGCGGCTGCCAGAGGCCAAGAGCGCACCGTCTGGGCTAAAAGCAAGGCTGTAAATCGACGAGGTGTGTCCTTGCAGCGGGTCGCCAAGCGGCTGGCGCACCTCAACGTCCCACAAAATGATCATGTTGTCACTGCCGCCGGAAGCAATGGTTTTCCCGTCGGGGCTAAAGGCGACAGCAAGCACGGCGGCGGTGTGCGCCTGCAATGGATCGCTCGCCGGGGCGCGCGCCGCGACATCCCACAGACGCACGGTTTTGTCATTGCCCCCTGAAACGAGCAATGCGCCGTCTGGGCTGAAAGCCAGCCCGCGTACGTCACCGGTGTGCCCGCGCAGCGGCAGGCCCAGGGGTTGCCGCGTCTTGACATCCCACAGGATGATCTCTTGATCCTGGCTGCCCGAGGCAAGGATCTTTCCATCCGGGCTAAACGCGACGCAGGTTACCCAGCCTTGATGCCCTTCAATAGCCCGGCCCAAAATACGATACGTTTTGGTATCCCAGATAAAGATTTTGCCATCCGCGCCGCCGCTGGCCAGCAGTGTTCCGTCGGGGCTAAAGGCCACGCTGCGCACGTTGTCCTGATGTCCGTGCAAATAGGTGATCAGGTACGGGTTGGCCGACAGCGCCGAGAGCAAACTGCCGCGCACTTCGGGCGTGTCGGAAAGGCGGTTAGCCTCCAGCGCCAGCAGCAGAGCCAGATCGAGCTGGCCGTCAATGTGATTGAGCGACTGTGCAGCAAGCTGACGGGCCAGGGTCTGGATGCGCTGCGCCTTTTCCGCCGCCTGCGCTTCGCGCGCCTCGGCCTCTTTGGTCAGCGCGATTCGCCGCTGCTGATCGGCGTTATCCCGCTCGACCACCGCCGTCGTCTGCGCATCGACTGCCTCGACCTCTTTGGTCTGGGCCAGGCTGCGCTGCCAGTCAGCATTGTCGCGCTCGGCGCTGGCCGTGGCATTGGCCGCCTTTTCAGCCTCGGCGTTGGCTAGAGCAATTGCCTGCTGGGTGAGCGCAAACTGTTCGCTGCGCCGGGCAACGGATTGGGCATTGAGCGCCCACCCGGCGGCGATCAGGGCGACCACAAACATGACGGCCAGTCCGGCCAAGACACGGCTCAAGCGTCGGGCCGCGCGCCCCCGTTCTTCGGCGCGACGACGCTCGCTCTCCGCCCGTTGCTGCTGCTCTTCAGCAAGCGCTTGCGCCTGCCGCAATTCGCGCTGCCGGACCGCTTCTTTTTCTTGTGCCGCTGCCTCAATCGCCACCCGACTGGCTACCACCAGCGCCGACAACGTTTCACTATAGCCCAAGTCGGTGGCGTCGGAACTGGCAAGCCAGCGCTCAGCCTCCAGCAGCTCGACTTGATCCAGCAGGCCGCCCTCGCTCTGCCCCAACCGCGCCCACTCGGCAGATTTGCCTTCCAGGCGGCGCCGCGTCTGCTCGGCCTCGCGGCGCTCATCAAGCCAGCCCTGAAGGCGCGGCCAGCCGGCGATCAACGCCTCATGGGCAACGTCGACGCGCCGGTCGCCGCCCTGTTCCTCACCGCTCAAGGTGAGCAGCCGTTGATCGACCAGATGGCGCAAGGTTCGCTCAAAGGTGCGCTCGTCGTCGCCGCTGGAACGCAGCGCCAATCTTGCCTGCTGCCGGCGCGTGTCGGCGCGTCCCTCGCCAAACTGTATCAGACGCATCAGGATGCGCCTGGCCATTGCCTGTCCATCGGGCGGCAGTTCGACAAAAGCGGCGTCGGCGCGGCGAGCGATGGCCACTTGCAATCCTGTGCGTGCTGGTACTTGATCTTTAGTTGAGCGATCGTATTCGCTACGCGAAAGTACGAGCGCTTCATACGCCCTGGCGGGCAAAAAGCGCCGCTCCACCGACTCCCAGAGCAGCACCAGCGTCTCTTGCACCAGTGGCAGCACGCCCGGCTCGCCGGCTGCATCGGCGATCAGCCGTTCGATGAGCGCCGTCTCGACAAAGACGTCGACGTTTTCGGCAGGACGCACGATGGCCTGACGCAGTTCGGCCTCCCCCATCGGCGGCACTTCGAGGCGATGGCGCTGCACCTCATCCCACAAGGGACAGGCCATCAGATCGGCATAAAAGTCGGCGCGGACGGTGAGCACCAGGTAGCAGTCTGGCTGCCGGGCGAACGCGAGCAACGCCGATTGAAAGGCCTCGGCCTCCCGAACATTCGGGCCAAAGGCTTCCTCAAACTGGTCGACGATCAGCATCCGTCGCTGCGCGCCTGCTGAGTCGCCTTGAAGGTTCCGCAAGCGGGTCAGGGGTGTTTCACCAGGGCGCATCGACGTGATATGCCAACTGCCGACAAAATAGCTGCTTTTGCGCAAGGCAGGCAAAAAACCGGCGTAGACCAGCGACGACTTGCCGCTTCCGGAAGGGCCGATCACGGCCAGGAAGGAGTACAGGCGCAGCCGTTCGATCATCTCGCGGATTTCGGCATCGCGCCCGAAGAAACGCGCGCTGTCCTCTTCGCTAAAAGGACGCATGCCGGGGTATGGACAGGCCGGCTTGGGCGGCGGCGGCGGGGCAGGTTTTTGGAGTTCCCGGCACAGGCGGGCGATAATCTTTTCCCAGGCGGCGGGATCGCTGCCGACCAGACCGACCAGGCTGGCGATGCGCGGCGGCAGTTTGACCGGGTGCAGGACAAAGGGGATCACCGGCCAGGTGGCCGTTTCCAGGCCGTAGGTTTGAGCCAGCAGGTCGGCGAATTGGCTGAATTCGTCGGCCAGGTAGGCCTGGGAGAGGATCAACAACGTACGGCGGCTGCTTTTGATCGCCCGCTCAAACTCGACCAGGCGCGGCACGCCGAGAGCAAAGGCCTCTTCGGTGTGATAATCGATGCCCGCCTCGTCGAGCGCATCGAGCAGGTAGCCTTCGACCCAGGCCGCGTCGGCGTCGGCATAAGAGATGAATACGTCATACAAGAACTGTAGCTGCGCGGTCATCGCCCCCTCGCATCGCTATGATTCGATGGCTGCATTGTATCACACAGTGGGCGTGCAAACAACTGCCAACCGGCACTGACGAGACTTTAGTCTTGGACAAAATGACGCGACAATGCTATACTGGCAGCTATGCTGACACCAGTTTACAATCAGGAGAGCGAGATGAGCGAAGCCTCGGTCAAGCCGGTCATCAATTACATCAAGTGTGAAAAGTGCGGGCGTTGCGTGCGCGCGTGCCCCAACCACGCGGTCACAATGGGGCCGGACGGGCCGATCATCCAGTGCAGCGAAGAGGACGCGCGGCGCTGCACGTACCCGGATGAAGGGTTTCTGTGCCTGGGCGAAGAGGTCTGCCCCAACAATGCGATCTCGTGGGAGTTTGAGATCGTGTTTGAGGACGAGGGAGGAGCCGAAGCGTAACCAACAAATTCATTTCGAGAGAACTGCGCGCCTTTGGGTTGACCCAAAGGCGCTTTTTGTTTTTCGCATTCTTGGGTTGCCCAACGGTGTGGAGGAGTGTATAATGAACTCAAGCGTGGCAAAGTTGCGCAACGGGAGGGCAATAAGGCAGATGGCAAGGCCGCAACGGGTTTACTGGACAAGGTAGGCGCGTGGTTGTGGGAAAACTGGGCGCAGGACTTTGCCAAGGCGCTGCTGGACCAGGCGACCGATGAGGTGAAAGAAGCGACCCGGACCAGGTGGGCAGACTTTGCCTGGAGCTGGCCGCCGTCTCTGACCGAGAGGCGATTAAAAACAGGATGTTTTTGCCACCCGACAAAGCGTGAACGTGGCAAAAACGCCCGGCGAGCGCGGGCAGGATGTGCAGATTTTGCGTAAATTTTGCCAAGCGCGCCAAGTTGGGTATATTCGGCTTGGTCAGGAAAGGGATATGTGATGGCTAATCGTAAAAGGAAAAGACGACCCCAATCCCAAGCTTCTGCTTTCGAAATAGCCCCCAATATCTCTATTGTGAGCATCCCAGCCAAATACACGAGCGGCGAAGGGGCAACCATTGAAGTGGCAAAATATGCTTACCAGATTACAAATCCAGATGGCGGTTCCGAGTCAGTTGAGGTATCTTCTGGAATTCTTTCGTCTTTGGGAGCCGCCAAAGGTCTATTGCGGTTTGGATTTAAAAATCCGAGTCTGGCGGATGAGTCGCGCTTAACCTGGCCGGATGAGTGGAAATATATTACTGAGGAACAGTGTGACAAACTTGCATCCATAGGTCGGCCAATCAAAAGAGAACAAGGCATTTTGTTAGAGAGCCTTGACATCAACTCGTTCGGCGCAGGTCTTTATTATGCAAAAAATATTGATCAATTCTTTGACGCTTGGATAGAAATTATTTGGCAAGAGTATGTTGTTGAGACGGAACTACGAAGGTATAAAGCGCTCAAATCTGAACGGAGAACTGTTGTTATTAATCGGCCAGGAGAGTTCAATCTGCAAGTTGCAAATACCTGGATTTGTTTGGAAAATTGTGCGGTAAGAATACGGTCGATCTGGGAGCGATTAAAAAACCATGTGCTTCCACTTTATTTTACTGGCGCTCTTCCAGATTCTACAAACAAGCAATATTGGCACACTTTGAACGTAAAAGCCAAAGAATTGATCGGAGCAAATGACGATCAACTTGAGTTCTATGATGGGCTTGTCAAGCTTTTGCGTGATGTGGAAAATAGTCCTTTGAAACGATTGAGAGATGCTGTCATTCACAGCCTTTCATATCGCCCTCCAGGTGGTATCCCTCCCAGCAGTATTTCTGAGTCTGGATTGCCCCAAAATGTAGGCGATATGCATAAACTCATTTTGCAGGAGCGCTCTCGTACCAGAGAGGCCTTGGTTTTGATGGCTACTATCATCAAACTGAAAACACCTGTCAATGAAGAAGTGAGTTGAACCGAGGCCGAATAACAGGCAAAGGAGCAAATCGATGCCCCGAAGTATAGGAGATAGACCAATGAAGAATTCATCAGCCAAGTTGAGGATTTTTTTCTTTCTAGTGTTACTTGTTGTTGGTTTGCTTCTATCGTTGCTGACCGCGTTTTTTGCCAATGACTGGCGGAGTCTTGGGCTCAATCTTGGAACCGAGTTTGTCGGCGCGGCGATAACATACTTACTGCTTGAGTGGATCGTCGGTGCCAAAGCGAATCTTGAAGAACAAAAGCAGGAATTAGTTCACCAAATTCATAGTACACAGATTAAAATTGTGGTTGATGCAATCGAGAAAGCTCGGCGACTTGGTTGGCTTCAAAATGGACTTTTGCGTGACCAAGACTTTCGTGCTGTTCATTGGAATGGTGTAGAATTGGATGGAGCAGATCTTCACGGTGCTAGCTTCGAAAATGCTTCTTTGGACACAGCCAAGTTACAACGAGCCTTGTTGCAGCGGGTGAATTTTCGCGGGGCGCATTTATATAGAGCAGATATGCGATATGCAGATTTACGCGGAGCCGATTTCAGGGGAGCAATGTGGAATGGCATCCAGATCGAGCACGCTCAATTCGATCCAGACACAATTTTGCCAGACGGAACAAATTACACCCCAGGTACTGATTTGGACAAAATAGCCAAGCTAACCTTGGTCGGCTAGAAAAGTACTGCAGTTCGAGTTGGAATGAAATCCTGATTCCCTCCCTCAAAAGCCTTGCTCCGGCAGGGCTTTTTTGTTTTCCAATCTACACACCTGGTAGAGCCTTTATCCTCAATTTGCGTATTGACAGCGGCAAAAATCGGGTGTATAGTAGTTATTGTAATAACCCCTAAGTTAGGCTTATAACCACTATAAAGGAGCGCGAGATGAGCGGCGATCCCATCGAGCAGTTGGTCAAGATCGGCTTTTCGGAATACGAGGCCAAAGCCTACATCGCTCTGCTGCGCGAAAACCCGATCACCGGCTACCAACTGTCCAAGCTGTCCGGCGTGCC
>JAFGEY010000251.1 GCA_016931365.1 Anaerolineae bacterium | reverse complement strand
CGTCGCTGTCGGCGTATGAGTCGGCGTCGCTGTCGGCGTATGAGTCGGCGTCGCTGTCGGCGTATGAGTCGGCGTCGACTCTTTGCTGACCAAAGGCAAATAAGCGCGCGGTTCCAACTCTTCTTGCGCAAGACTGTGGGGCGTTGAGCAACCCGACGTTGCACCCAAACCCAGGCTGGCCGCGACCGCAGCCAGCGCTTTCAGCACTTGTCGTCTTGAGGCTTGTCCGTTCATCAAAACTTTTCCTTTGGAAAACCTTCCAGGCGTTTTTGAACAATTTCTGTCCTCTATTGAGAACAATGGTGACTCGACATTCACACAAACAAATCGTAGAAAAGCGAGTGTATCACAAAAGAGCTATGTAAACAAATTAACATTCGGCCCAGCTAAAGCATGCCCAGCTTTTTTTGCACCGCCGATACAATCTCTGGTGAGGCAGCAATCACGAGTCGATTCAGGGCTTCCTGCCGATCCAGGTACCCTTCCCGCACCAACCCCGCCAGTTCCATCGCATAAGGATGGTAACCCATCTGCTCCAGATGCACCTGATTGGCGTAGCTGTTGAGCAGGCAGTTGGTGGAATTGGGATCGGTATCCTGCGGCTTGATCCAGCCATAGGTCTTGATAAGACGCACAGCCTTCTCTTCGTCATAATCAAGAAAGACCAGTGGCGACACATTGACCGGAATTTGATGCGCCGCCGCTAATTGCTGGCTATCGGGGAAATAAACCGAGAGTTGGTCGCCGCCCACTTGATCCAGCGGATGGATCGCCGCCTCGACCATAGCCTGTAGCATCTGGCGGTTGCCCCGCCAAAAGGCCGAAGCCACGGGGATCTGTCCGGGCGACCACCCGTAGACCAACATAGGAATGTCTTTCTCCAGGGCCATACGCAGGCCGATCCCTTTGGCCAGAGCCATACACGTATTGCAAATCCCGCTGGCTCGCTCCAGCGCCCGTGGCGGATACATGCCCGGCTCCATAGAAGCTCGAAAAGCCCGGCGCAGCAGATCAAAGCTGGGCTTGACAATGATGTGATCCACCTCCAGGCTTTCGCTGACAGTGCGCATATTGTCCATCGCCGCCGGCGAAACAAAGCCGTTATCAAAAGTCAAAGCCAGCACGCGCAGGCCGTACTCTTGACGGAGCAACCACAACGTATAAGTGCTGTCCTTGCCCCCACTCCAGCTCATGAGGCAGTGATACCCTGGCAGGATTCTCACTTGCTGCACAAATTCTTCAAATTGTACGCGCAGACGGGCTTTTTGTGCAGCTCGTTGTCCAGCGTCCGACATGCGCAGGCAATACTGGCAAACACCATCCTGGTCAAAGTGGATCCCCGGAAAAGTTTCCGGCAAAACGCACCGCGTGCACCGTCTCACTGTCGCACTAGTCTGTGACAAGCTGTTCACCGACATCGGCAACCTCTTTCCCGGTCTTCCGCCGGATATAACGAGCCAACTGCTCCACAGAGTCCAAATTCTCGGGCAGGATTTCGTCGTCGCTGACCTTCACACCAAAGGTCTCCTCAACAAACAGCACTAATTCCAGAACGCCCGTTGAGTCCAAGATACCTTCTTCCAGAAAAGAAGCTGCGTTTTCTAACTTGGTCTCATCATTGGTAAAGAGAAAATTCTCCAGCACGTAGCGTCTGATCTGTGATTCTATTGACACCTGCATTTCTCCTCTTTTTCAAAACCGTAAATCCGAGTCCATCAGTGAGTATGTCCAGCCAACTGCCGGCGCAATCCCTGGCGCTACGGGTTCTTTGCTCTTGCTTCTGCCTCTGCCATCGAATGCATGGCACGCTCGTTTTGGGGATCTAGCGCCACCACCGCGCGCCACGCGTCGGCAGCCCGCTGGTAATCTTGGCCCAACGAGTAGCGATACCAGGCCTGAAAGTCCAATCGTCCCTCGGCCCACTCGAGCCCGCGCACGACGTCAACCCCCTCTTCCACCTCCCCCGCGGCCACCAGCGCATCCCCGAACAAAAGTCGTGTCACCCGATCGCGATGACCGGCTTCCCAGGCCGCTCGAGCATGCATCAACGCCTGGTCGTATTGCCCGCGGCTCAGAGCAATCTCAGCCAGCCGCGTTCGCGCCGTCACCTGACCGGGATCCAGGGCCAAAGCCCGCAAGAAAAAACGCTCTGCCGATGACAGATCGATCTGCCGACGAATCTCATCCAGCGTAGGACGATCAAAATGATTGTCATCATACCGGCTCAACTCGGCCCATGTCTGGTATACAGCACCCAGGTTGGCAAACCAGGTCGCCCCAATCGGACGCCAAAAGATGCCGAGCAGAACGGCCCCGCTGACAGCAACCGTCCCCCAAACTCGCCATCGCGATCTCTTTGGACGGGTGACGGGCACTGGAGCCGCCGATCCTTCCCGCCAGCCGGCGACCGCCAGCCCGGCCGGAACCCACAACAAGGGCAGCCATTGACTGATGTAAAGCGGATCGTCAACAAGGCCGTGAACCAGCATCACCACCAGAGAGAGCAGCCCGGCGATCAGCGCGGGTGACGGCTCCTCCGCACACGCCAGCGCTTTCAAGCCAAGCCAAACCGCCCCTCCCAACACGCCAAGTGCGGCCAGGATTCCCAACATTCCCTGACCTAACGCGATGTCTAAATATAAAGAATGCGCATAAGGAAGAATAGGAACGTGGATGAGCAATGCGTACATCGAATGGATTTGAGCAAACTCTCCCAGTCCGTATCCGGTAAAGAGATAATCCCGCACCAGCAGCGCCGACTCGACAAAAATGCCCGCCCGATCAAGGACGGTATAGCTGGTCAGAAACCGGGTACGCAAGGGGGGGAGCAAGGCCCAGAGCACGCCCGCAACCAGTGCCACCCCGGCAATCAGGCACAGAAAAAGGCTTAGCCGTGACCGGCCACGCCGCAGTCGCCCGACCAGCCAAAGAGCCGCCAAAACAAGGCTGATCCCTACGCCCATCCAGCCCCCGCGCGAGGTGGTCAGGACCAACCCGAGGGCCATCACCGCTCCCGTCGCCAATCCCCAGGCAACCCAGGGCCAGCGCTGTTTCCAGTTGTGATCGCTGATTTCGGCGACCAACCCAAAACTGGCCGGAATAAGGACGGCGATCACGCCGCCGAGGATATTGGTGTTCAGCCAATAGCCAGACAGCACCGGTAGACAGGTCTGAACGGCCACTCCCAACCGGGTGACGATGCTCAGCTTGGCCTCGTTGGCAGTCCAGTCATTTGCAGCGGCAAACCAGACGGCGACCATTGCCCCTAAACCGGCCAGGAGAGCCAGCGCCCAGCGGTGCTGCGCCTTTGTTCGCATCGCTGCAAACGCGTAAAAGACAAGAACAGCCAGGATCACGCCCCATAGAGCCTGCCATCCCACCGGCGTGGTTTGGGGAAAAATGTCCCGAACGCCAATGCGATTTTTCAAGGTCCACACACCGAATCCCGGTATCAGCGCACCGACTCGATCGTAAGCGGTCCACACGCCAAGCCCGGCCGTCAACAAGAATGCCACCAACGGCACGTCCAAAGGCGTGCGGCGCAGCGGCATCCGACCGGCCAGAAAAGCGAGTGCCCAGGGCGCTAAGGCAATCGCCAGAACCCACCCCGCCGAAGGATTCTGATACCATATTCGCCACGCGATTGCCGCGCTAAAGAGTTGGACAAATGGAAACGCTTCGTTCTCGACGATCCGCTGCAGCGTTCCTATGTAGCGTTCGGTTTTCAGGAGCGCACTCCTTGCTTGTCACCCACTCGATCGATCTCGATGACTTGCGCTTTCGTCCTTGTTACCCCAACCCATCTTTGATGGCATCCATCACCCGACAAACACCGCTTTTCCGACATTTCTGTCAGCCTGGTTTCCGTGTTGTGCTGTTCGATCCGTTGGGAATGTCGGCCTTCATTGGTCAACAAGGATGTGGAAGAATCTGGCGAACGCAGGCTAGATGTATGAGGAGATTTCAAGGTATCGAACGTCTCTTCCATAACCCCCGACTTTGGGTTGGTATGGCAAAGAGAATCCAAGCATATCTCTAGATCGCTCAAAACGGCGACCCTACACGCTATGTACTACTATATTATAGCAAAGTCAGAAAATGGTATAAAGATAGTCACATTTCGGTTAGAAGCCGACCGGCAACATGATTTGCGATCGAATGAGATTTTTGTCTCTGTGCTCTCGTCACCTCCTGTGCCAATCATTCGACGCGCCCTAATCATCCATCTGGATCAGGGTAAATACATCATAGCCGGCCAACTGCTCACGGCCGTTGAGAAAAGTCAACTCGATCAAAAAGGCTACACCAACCACTTCGCCACCCAACTGCTCGACCAGTTCGCACGTCGCCTTGGCCGTGCCGCCAGTGGCCAGTAGATCGTCCAACACAAGCACGTTTTGCCCCGGTTGAATGGCATCGCGGTGCATTTCGAGCGCGTTGGTGCCATACTCCAGGGTATATTCGGCCTTGACTGTCTCTGCAGGCAGCTTGCCCGGTTTACGCACGGGCACAAAGGCAGCACCCATCTCATAGGCCAGCACCCCTCCCCAGATAAACCCCCTCGATTCGATGCCGACGACGACATCGATCTCTTGGTCGGCATACTGGTTCAGAAACGTCTCGATCGATGCGGCAAAAGCCTCCGGGTCTTTGAGCAACGTGGTAACATCCTTGAATTGAATGCCTGCGATGGGAAAGTCGGGGACGTTGCGAATGCATTCAGCGAGATTCATGACCTACTCCTTTGGTTGATTTGTAATGGGTTGAACCGCTCGGATCAGTGCCTGACCAATCAAACCCTGTCCGGTCAGGGTAAATCAAACGTTTCGCGCATTGCGGCCACAGCAGATTCGAGTTGGCCGGCATCGATCACGCAAGACAGCGTCGAGATCGACGTGCTGATGGCTAAAATATTGATCCCCTGCCGTCCCAGCGCCGAAAACATCGCACCAGCCACGCCAGGGCGCTCGCGAAAATCGGGGCCAAAGATAGAAATGATCGCCACATTGGGCCGCGTAATCACTTTTTCAGCACCCAACTCATGCCGAATCTGTTCCAATGCTTCTTTGGCCAGCGCCATTTCTTCTTGCGAGATGCAAAAAACCACGTGGTCGTTGTTCAAAATATCGATACACTGCACGATAAACTGGACATTGATCCCTTTGCCGCCCAGCACGGCCAGGATTTTGCCTGCCGTGCCCGGACGATCCGGGATTGACATCACGCCCACCTTGGCCAGATTGGTGGTCTGCATAATACCGCCGATTTTGATCTTGGACATGACTTCCCCCTCTTGGATGGTGTTGGCAACGACCCGACACAAGATGATTCAAGTAAGCCGCCTCTATTTTCACACAACATGCCACTAAAGTCAAATGCTTTTTGCTTCTCCGATTTCGCATTTTAGCCAAGTTGTGCTATAATGTCGCGCTGACATTTTAGCGGGGAAAGGAACGAACATTGAAAGTCATAACCGAACGCCTGGAGAATTGTATCGTCGCCCTCCAGATACAAGTCGACGATCAAGAGACACACAACTATTTGCGTAACGCTGCACGCAAGCTGTCACAAGACTATCGCATTCCCGGATTCCGCCCGGGCAAAGCGCCATATAACGTCGTGGTACAACGCTTGGGCCTCGAGGCGATCAAAGGGCAGGTCGTCGACCAATTTGGCGACAAGGTCTTTGAGGAAGGTCTGAAAGAGAGCGGCCTGGAGCCAGTCGATCAGGCGAGCCTGGAAAACGTGACCTGGGATCCCTTGACCCTGCACCTCAAGGTGCCGGTCGCGCCGACAATCAACCTGGGCGGCTACCGCGACATCCGCATCGGCTGGGAAGACCCCACCGTCACCGACGAAGACCTGGAAGAAGAGCTAACCCAACTGCGCCGCCAGCACGGTGAATGGCAAGAGGTAGAGCGTGGCGCCGAACTGGGCGATCAGATCATAATCGACATCGCCGGCAAGGTTGAAGATAAAGTGGTGCTGGGCAACACAGGCCGCGAGATGGTGCTCAACGCCGACTCGCCCTACCCCATCTCAGGCTTTGCCAACCAGATCGTTGGGATGAAAGTGGATGAAACCCGCGAATTTGACCTGACCTATCCTGAGGATCACTATAATCCGGACACGGCTGGCAAAGAGGCGCATTTTGAAGCCACTCTGCACAAGATAAAAGTTGAAAATCTGCCCGAACTGAACGACGAATTTGCTGTTCTGGTCGGCGACTATGAGAACCTGGACGACCTCAAAACCAAACTCCGTCAATCGCTTCAGGAACGCGCCGAAACCCAGGCGCGCGAAGACTATCTCGATCAGATCTGGGATCACCTGCTCAAAGAGGCGGTGGTCGAGTATCCCCAGGTTTACGTCGACCGCGAGCTTGAGGCGATGAAGCAGCAAATCGAGAGCCAGTTGAAGCAGAATAATATGGACCTGGAGACTTATTTCAAGCTCACCAACAGCAGCGAAGAAGCCTGGAAAGAAAACACGCGCCCGCAGGCCGCCGAACGGCTGGTGCGGCGTTTAATTCTAGGCGAGGTCATCGAGCAGGAAAAGATCAAGGCCCAAAAAGAAGAAATAGACGCCGAGATCGAGCGCGTCGTCACGTCGTTGGGCGAAGAGGCGCAAAGCATCCGCGAGTGGTTGCAAGGGCCGATGGGTTCTTTGAATGTCGCCGAAAACCTGCTCACCGACAAGGCCATCGATCGACTGATCGCCATCGCCAAGGGTCAGGCGCCCAGCCGCGAAGAGATCGAACTCAAGTCCGAAACGGAAGAGTCGCCAACCGAAGCAGCGCCAATTGTCGAGTGCGAGACAGCGCAAGCAGTCGAAGCTGAGACAGAAGCAACCTCCGAAACCGGGACAACACAAGCCGTCGAGGATAAAGAGGATCAAGGTCCTCAAGACGCCGAAACTCACGATGTTGAGGGCTGACCTGCAATTCATATGCAATTCATATGCAAATCCGGTATAATCGGATGAATCGTGATTTGCTGGTCAATCCAACAGGAAAAAACATCAGAGGAGACAAATGGACATTCACAACCTGATTCCCATGGTCGTCGAAAGTTCAGGCCGTGGTGAACGCGCATACGACATTTATTCTCTGCTGCTCCGGCAGCGCATCATCTTTTTGGGCACACCGATCAACGATCAGGTCGCCAACACCATCGTCGCACAACTGCTCTACCTGGACTATGAAGACCGCGACCGCGAAATTCAACTGTACATCAACTCGCCTGGCGGCCAGGTCACAGCCGGTCTGGCCATTTACGACACGATGCAGCTCATCTCGGCCCCGGTATCGACGATTGCGATCGGTATGGCCGCTAGCTTTGGCACAATTTTGCTCACTGCCGGCGCCAAAGACCGCCGTTATGCTCTGCCCAACGCCACCATCCACCTGCACCAACCGCTGGGTGGTGTGCAAGGCCAGGCCTCGGACATCGAGATCGAAGCGCGGGAAATTCTGCGCATCCGCGATCTGCTCAACAGCATCTTGAAAAAGCACACCGGCCTGAACGACGATCAGATCGCCCGCTATACCGACCGCAACTTTTACATGACCGCCGTACAGGCCAAAGAGCTAGGCATCATCGACGAAGTGCTGGTCCTCGACTCAAAACCAAAAGAAACCACAGAAGCCTAAGTTTGGGGTAATTGCATGTCACAAGAATCACACAGCCCGCGCTGCTCGTTTTGCCGACGCACCAACCAGGAAGTCAATCGCTTGATCGCCGGCCCGCCGGGCATCTATATCTGCAACGAGTGCGTGGACATTTGCACCGAGATCATCCAAGAGGAACAGGCCAAACAGCGCGACGTTCAGCCCTTTACCCTGGATCGCCTGCCTCCGCCCAAAGAGATCGCTGCCTACCTCGACCAGTACGTGATCGGCCAGACACAGGCCAAGCGCGTGCTCTCGGTGGCGGTGTACAACCACTATAAGCGGATTATGTCCGAATCGGGCGGCGATGCCCAGGTCGACGGCATTGAACTGACCAAAAGCAACATCCTGCTCGTTGGCCCAACGGGTAGCGGCAAAACCCTGCTCGCGCAGACGCTGGCCAAATTTCTGGATGTGCCCTTTTCCATCTCGGACGCGACCGCGTTGACCGAAGCCGGTTACGTCGGCGAGGATGTGGAAAACATCCTGCTGCGGCTGATCCAGGCCGCCGACTATGACCTGGCTCGCGCCGAAAAAGGCATCATCTACATTGACGAGATCGACAAGATCGCGCGCAAGACCGGCGACAATCCCTCCATCTCCCGCGATGTGTCGGGCGAGGGCGTGCAGCAAGGATTGCTCAAAATCCTGGAAGGCACCGTCGCCAACGTGCCCCCACAGGGTGGGCGCAAGCACCCGCAGCAGGAATTCATCCAGATCGACACGACCAACATCTTGTTTATCTGCGGCGGCACCTTTGACAGCCTGGAAGAGATCATCGGCGAGCGCGTCGAGACCGGGCCGCGCGTCGGTTTTGCGCTGGACAGTGAGGGCCATGCCCGCCCCGAAGAAGACCTGTCGCGCTTTTTGCCGCCGGAACTCAAATTGTCAGCTCGCGAGGAACGCGAACTGAAACGCGCCGCGCGCGAGATGCACCGCAAGGCCGAAATGTTGCACCAGGTCATCCCTGACGACCTGCTCAAGTTCGGCCTGATCCCCGAGTTTGTTGGGCGCGTGCCGGTGGTGGTCGCAATTGACCCGGTCGACGAAGCGATGATGATGTGCATCCTCACCGAGCCGAAAAACGCCATCGTGCGGCAGTACCAAAAATTGTTCGCGTTGGAAGGCGTCGAACTGGTCTTCAGCGATGATGCCCTGCGCGCCACCGCCCGCCAGGCCCTGCGCCGGCGCATCGGCGCGCGCGGCCTGCGTTCGATCATCGAAGAACGGCTGCTCGACGTGATGTACGAACTGCCTTCGCGCAAGGATGTCAAACGTTGCGAGATCACCGCCGAGACGATCATGGATCGCGCTATGCCGCTGCTTTACGACGAAAAGGACAACCCGATCGGCTTTGTCGAGCTAGACAAAGCGGCGTAAATCTTGGGAATTTTTAGTATAAAAACCAGGTTTTTTGACAAAAACCTGGTTTTTTGGTTTTTGGCCCGATCTGTGCTAGAATATCTGTTCGATGCGAGGTTGAATGTCTCAAGACAAGATCATTGTGCGCGGCGCGCGCGAACACAACCTGAAAAATATCACCGTCGAAATCCCCCGCGACAAGCTGGTGGTGATCACCGGGCTGTCGGGCAGCGGCAAATCGAGCCTGGCTTTTGACACCATCTATGCCGAAGGGCAGCGCCGCTATGTCGAATCGCTCTCCGCCTACGCACGGCAGTTTTTGGGGCAGATGGAAAAACCCGACGTGGATCAGATTGAGGGACTCAGCCCGGCGATCTCGATCGACCAGAAAGGGGTGAGCCACAACCCGCGCTCGACAGTGGGCACAGTGACCGAAGTTTACGACTATTTGCGATTGTTATACGCAAGGGTCGGCATCCCCCACTGCCCGCACTGCGGGCGGGTTATCCAGCGGCAGGACGCGCAGCAGATCGTCGAGGCCATCTCCAACATGCCCCCAAACAGCCGGATTCTGCTGCTCGCGCCGATCATCAAGGACCGCAAAGGCCACCACCAGGCCGTGTTCGAAGATGTTCGCAAGTCCGGTTTTGTGCGCGCCCGCGTCAACGGCGAGATTATGGACCTCGATCAAGAGATCGAACTCGACCGCTACAAAATGCACACCATCGAGGCGGTGGTGGATCGCTTGATTGTGCCGGGGAGAGTAGATAAGGAACAGGTAGACAAGGAATCCTTGTCTACTCATGACTCTTTCCTTTCCCGCCTGACCGACTCGGTGGAGACGGCCCTGCGCTTAGGTGAGGGCATGCTGATCGTTAACGACATCACGCAAGAACCCCAAGACATTATTTTCTCCGAGCATTTTGCCTGCCCGGAATGCGGCATCTCGTTCAACGAGATCGAGCCACGCACCTTTTCCTTCAACTCGCCGCACGGCGCGTGCCCGGATTGTCAAGGTCTGGGCAGCCGGCTGGAGATCGATCCCGAGCTGGTCATCCCCAACAAGGACCTTTCGCTGGGCGAGGGAGCGATCCGACCCTGGCAGTTTGAAAGCAGCGATCAGGGCTATTACGCGCAGTTGCTCAAGGCCGTCTCCGGCGCGTGGGAGATTCCCTGGCGCGCGCCGGTGCGCAGCCTGTCGCCCGAACAGGTGCAGATTTTGCTCCACGGCGGCGGCGACAAGCAGTTGATGATCGACTATATCACCTTTGAAGGCCAGCGGCGGCGCTCTATGACCACCTTTGAGGGGGTGATCCCCAACCTGCAGCGCCGTTACCGCGAAACCACGTCCGAATACCAGATGTCGCGCATCCAGGAATACATGAGCGAGCGCCCCTGCGAAACCTGCGGCGGCAAGCGCCTCTCCGAGACCAGCCTGGCGGTGAGCATCGCCGGCATGGGCATCGACCAGGTGACGGCCATGCCGGTGGTCGATCTGGCGCAGTGGGTGGCCTGCCTCACCGCCCGGGACGACTGCTGGCCGCGCGTGCGCAACGGCAGCGAACCGCGCTACCCGTCCGAGGTGCGCGCATTTACCGAGCGCGAGGTCATGATCGGCGAGCGCATCCTGAAAGAAATCCGCGACCGGCTGCAATTTCTGGTCAATGTGGGGCTGGATTACCTGTCGCTGAACCGCTCGGCGGGCACGCTCTCCGGCGGCGAGGCGCAGCGCATCCGCTTGGCCACGCAGATCGGCTCGCGGCTGATGGGCGTGCTGTACGTGCTCGACGAACCGAGCATCGGCCTGCACCAGCGCGACAACGCGCGGCTGATCCAGACTCTGCTCGATATGCGCGACCTGGGCAATACCTTGCTGGTGGTCGAACACGACGAGGAAACGATGCACGCCGCCGATTGGATCGTCGACCTCGGCCCCGGCGCGGGCGAGCACGGCGGCGAGGTGGTCGCTACCGGCACGCCGGAAGAGATCATGCGCCACCCCACCTCGATCACCGGAGCATACCTCTCCGGGCGCAAGTGCATCGAGATTCCCAGGCAACGACGCGCCGGCAACGGCGAATGGTTGACCGTGCTTGGCGCATCGGAAAACAATTTGAAGGGTGTTGACATTAAAATTCCTCTGGGCAGGTTTGTGTGTATTGCCGGCGTGTCGGGATCGGGCAAGAGCACTTTTTTGGTCGAAGTGCTCTACAAACGGATGGCCCAGATCATCAACAAATCGCGCGAAAAGCCGGGCGCACACCGGGCCATCGAGGGCGCTGAATATATCGACAAGATCATCCACATCGATCAAAGCCCGATCGGGCGCACGCCGCGCTCCAATCCGGCGACGTACACCCAGTTGTTCGGCCCGTTGCGCGAATTGTTTGCCAGGTTGCCCGACGCGCGGACGCGCGGCTACCAGTCGGGGCGGTTTAGTTTCAACGTCAAGGGCGGGCGCTGCGAAGCCTGCCAGGGGCAGGGCCAGTTGCAGATCGAGATGCAATTTCTGCCCGACATTTACGTGCCCTGCGATGTGTGCCACGGCCGGCGCTACAACCGCGAGACGCTCCAGGTGCGTTACAAGGAGAAAAACATCGCCGAGGTGCTGGAACTGACCGTCGACGAGGCGGCCGACTTTTTTTCGGCCCACACGCAGATTGTCAGCAAGCTCAGAACGCTGCAAGCGGTGGGACTGGGTTACATTCGTCTGGGCCAGCCGGCGACGACGCTTTCCGGCGGTGAGGCGCAGCGCATCAAGCTCAGCCGCGAGTTGAGCAAGCGCGCCACCGGCCAAACGCTATACGTGCTCGACGAGCCGAGCGTGGGCCTGCATGCCGCCGACGTCGCCCGCCTGTTGCACGTGCTCAACAAACTGGTCGACAAGGGCAACACGGTGGTGATCATCGAGC
Organism: Anaerolineae bacterium; assembly: GCA_016931365.1. The sequence goes on along the minus strand of JAFGEY010000251.1, from coordinate 14,878 downwards.
ACAACCCGGACATCGTCAAATCCGCCGACTGGATCATCGACCTCGGCCCTGAAGGCGGCGACGCGGGCGGCTACCTGGTCGCTGAAGGGACGCCGGAAGAAATCACTCGAGTGGCGGAGAGTTATACGGGGCAGTTTTTGGCTCGTGTTTTGACAAACCGCTGACCGCCCCGAGACGCACTTGCATCGTCGGCGGTCGGTCGTCAACAAGTCTATATATACGCAAAATTTCAAAGATGAAAGAGAGGAAACAATGAGTAGAAAAGCGTTGATCGTCTGGGGCGGCTGGCTGGGCCACGAGCCGGAGCAAGTGACCGAGGTTTTCGCCAAAACGTTGAAAAAAGAGGGCTTTGAGGTGGAGGTTTCAACCACCCTGGCCACGCTGGAAGACACCGCCAAGCTGAACGGGCTGCACCTGATCGTCCCGGCGTGGACGATGGGCCAGATCAGCCGCGAGCAGGTCGTGTCCGTCACCGAAGCTGTCGCCAACGGGGTCGGCATCGCCGGCTGCCACGGCGGCATGTGCGACTCGTTTCGTGAGAGTGTCGAGTGGCAGTTTATGACCGGCGGCAACTGGGTCTCCCACCCCGGCGGCGACGGCGTCGAGTACGAGGTCAACATCAAGAACAGCTCCAGCCCGTTGACGGCGGGGATCAAGGATTTCAAGGTCGCCAGCGAGCAATATTACCTGCACGTCGACCCGGCGGTCGAGGTACTGGCGACGACCCGTTTCCCGACCGTGACCTGGTATCACGCATCCAACGGCGTGGTTGAGATGCCGGTGGTGTGGACCAAGCGCTGGGGACTGGGCCGCGTCTTTTACAACTCGCTCGGCCATCACGCCGACATTTTCGACATCCCCGAAGCGCTCGAACTGATGCGCCGTGGCTTTTTGTGGGCCGCCGAGGGCAAAGACATTGCGATCAAGGAAGGCCTGGACGGCAGCGTGTTCAAGAGCGAGAAAAAGATGTTCTAAATCGTGAAGCGCATCGCGCCCGTTATTTGCCGCAGATAGCCGCGTGTGCTATACTTGGGCAAATTGTCTGGCAAGGAGCGCAAAAATGGGCATAACCCTCTTGGATGTGCTGATTTTGCTCGCTCTGGTCGGCGGGGCAGCCTGGGGGTTTTATCGCGGCCTTTTCCGACAGGCGGCAACGACGCTGGTCATCTATATCTCGACGGTCGTTTCGACGCTCACGTATCGCGGGTTGAGCAAGTTGATCAGCGGCGCAGCCAAACCTGCTTCGGCAACGACCGATATGCTGTCCTTTATCATCGTAATGGCCGTTTTCAACATCGCACTGGCTATTATGGTCAATGACCTGCTCAAAGACTTTGAACCCAAAAAATTGGGGATGTGGGTCAACCTCGGCGGCATCGTCTTTGGTATCCTCAATGCTGTCATCTGGAGCGCAGTGCTGTTGATCATCGTCCGCTATGCCGTCGGCGGAGGACAATGGATCGGTTATGAAGGGGTCCAACAGGCTTTGCGCCGCCAGCTCAGCACTTCGGTTATGGCGACGATTTTCCGCCCGCTTATGCAAGTGATCATCGCCGCCATCCGTCCCTGGTTATTTGGGCGCTCGCTGCCGCCGCTGTTAATGACGGCCTTTTAGGTTTTCAAGCACATTCTTGGCCGGCTATGGAACGTGCATGGCCGGCCTTTTTTTCTGGCACAAGACAAATGAACCCTAAATACTGGACCACACTCGAATTACCGGCCATCCTCAACCGGCTGGCCGAACATGCTTCTTTTTCAGCGGGCTATGCGCTGGCCCTGGCTTTGACGCCGTCCGCCGACCCGGTGCAAGTGCGCCGGCGGCAGGCCGAAACCGCCGAGGCGCGCCACCTGCTGTCGATCAAGACCGATATCACCCTGGGTGGTGTGCACGACCTGCGCCCGCACATCCAGAACGCCCTGCGCGGCGCGCGGTTGCTGCCCCAGGACCTGCTCGATGTGCGCGACACACTGCACCGGGCACAGCAGATCAAACACTCGATCGCCCGGCAGGAGGCTCAATTCCCCCTGCTGGCCGACATCACCTACCGCCTGGCTTCCTGCCCCGGCCTGATCAATGAGATCGACCGCTGTATCGACGAATACGGGCAGGTGATGGACAGCGCCAGCCCCAAGCTGGCCCGCGTGCGCGGCGAACTCAAGGTCGCCTACGACCGGCTGATGGACAAGCTCAACCGGATGATCGCCAACCCGGACAACGCGCCACACCTGCAAGAAGGGTACATTACCCAGCGCGACGGGCGTTATGTAATCCCCGTGCGATCGCAGTCGCGCGGGCGCTTTCCGGGGCTGGTGCACGACCAATCGTCCAGCGGCGTCACCCTGTTCATCGAACCGCTGGCCACCGTCGAACTGAACAACCAGTATCGCGAGCTGCAACTCGAAGAACAACACGAGGTCGAGCGTATACTGCTGGCTCTGTCGGGACTGGTCGCCGAGCAAGCCGAGGGAATCACGTTGACCGTCGAAGCGCTGGCCGACCTCGATCTGGCCCTGGCCAAAGCTAAATACGGTGACGCGATCCGCGCCACCGCGCCGGAAATCGTCGATTTTATCGCGCCACGCCGTCCCAAAAACCAGGATGAAAACCGCCCGCTGCACCCCGGTTCAGTGATCGATCTGCTTCAGGCCCGTCACCCCCTGCTCGATGCGCGGACAGTGGTGCCCATCGACGTGCGCTTGAGCGACAACGACGGCTACCACGTCATCGTCATCACCGGCCCGAATACCGGCGGCAAGACCGTGTCGCTCAAAACGGTGGGCCTGTTGACTCTGATGGCGCAGTGCGGGTTGCATCTGCCCGCCGCCGACGGGGCGCGCCTGACCGTGTTCGATGCCGTTTGCGCCGACATCGGCGACGAACAGAGCATCGAGCAGTCGCTCTCAACTTTTTCTTCGCATATGACCAACATCATCGATATATTGGACACAGTTGACGATCACTCGCTCGTTTTGCTCGACGAGTTGGGCGCGGGCACCGACCCAGTAGAAGGGGCCGCGCTGGCCCAATCGCTGCTGACGCACCTTTTGCAGCGGCGAGTCACGGCGCTCGTGACCACCCACCATCCTGAACTCAAGCTCTTTGCCCATAGCACGCCGGGTGCGATCAATGCCTCGGTCGAGTTTGACGTCGAGACGCTCTCGCCGACCTACCGCTTGAGCATCGGCCTGCCGGGCCACTCAAACGCCTTTGCCATCGCCCGACGGCTCGGCCTACCGGAGATCATTGTGCGCCGCGCGCAAAGCATGATCGACGACAACGTGCTCGACGTGGAACGTTATCTGACCGAACTCAAAGAAATGCGCACCGAGGCCGATCAGGCAAGAACCGACCTTCGGCAGCAGCAGACCGAATCGGATCACCTGCGCGCCGACCTGCGCGAACGCCTGCTCAACATCGAAGCGGAGCGTGAAATGCTGCTGCGCCAGGCCCGCGAACAGGCCGCCGGAGAGGTCGAGGCGCTGCGCAAAGAACTACGCGAACTCAAACGCCGTGCCTTGCATGGCGCACAGAGCGCGGCGCAAGGGCAAACCAGCCAGGCCGCATGGACACAGATCGAAAAACAACTTGAAGCGTTGGAGGCGCAGACGGACGAGGCAGCGCCCGACCTGCCCGTCCTGAACCTGCCCGAAACGGCCACGATCGAGATCGGCGACGCGGTGTGGGTGCCTGACCTGAATACCACCGGCGAACTGCTCGCCATCGACGGCGAGGCGGCCGAGGTGCAGGTGGGCGCGTTCCGCGTGCGCACGCGGCTTCGTCCCCTGGAACTGCGCCACAAAAAGGCCGCCCGGCCGGCCCAAGATCCCCAAATCACCCTTTCGCTGCCACCGACGCCCGCCGTGAGCACCGAAATCCACCTGCGCGGCCTGCGTGTCGACGAGGGGCTGCACCAACTGGAAAAATACCTCGACGACGCCTATCGCGCCAAAGCGCCTTTTGTGCGCATCGTCCACGGCAAAGGCACCGGGCGGATGAAACAGGCCGTGCGCCAACTGTTGCACGAGCATCCCCTGGTCGACTCGTTCCGCGATGGCGTCGAAGGGGAAGGCGACACCGGTGTGACGATTGCCAAGTTCAAGGCATAGCGTGTGGAGCGGACGATGCAAGTGAACGCAAAAGCTCAAATCGCGCTCTTGATTGTCCTGGCGGCGTTGTGCGTCTGGGCGCTGCGCCCGGATGTGCAGCCTGCCTGGGGCCAGTCGCCGATCCCACCGATGTTCATACCGTCATTCCAGCCCACATCGCAAACCTCGCCGTTGTGGTCGCCGATCGAGACCACTGTCCAAAATCGGTTCGACGCGCCGTTCTGGACCTCGCCGTGGATGTGGTTTGGCACTGGTTTGGTGTTGTTCGGCGGGATCGCCGTTGGGCTGGTCCAAATGCTGAAAAAATCAGATAGCGCGCACGATGAACCGTGATGTTTTAAACAAAATCACACTGCTTATCGTGCTGTTGATCGCCTTTGGCGTGCGCGTCAACGGCCTGACTGCACAGAGCATGTGGCGCGACGAAGTCGACGCAATCCGTTTCTCGCAGACCTCCTTTCAGACGCTGGCGGGCTATTTCACCCAACCGGGGTGGAACGGCCCGCTTTTTTACGTGATGCTGCGCCCCTGGCTGGCCGTCGCCGGACAGGGTGAATTCGGGACGCGGTTCTTTTCACTGTGGTTCGGCGTGTTGAGCGTGGCCCTGCTCTATCGATTGGGCAAAACGTGGTTTTCAGCCCGGATCGGTGGGCTGGGGGCGATCTGGATGGCGCTTTCGCCTTATATGGTCTGGTACAGCCAGGAACTCAAGATGTATGCCCTGATCTGCGCGCTGACGCTGGCCCTGTTCTTGCTCTACGATCGCGCACTGGACAAAGAGGGTTGGCTACTGTGGGTGCCGGTTGTGGCTTTGGCCTGGGCAGCGATGGGCACACACATTATCGCCGCGTTGGCACTGCCCACGCTGGCACTGTGGCTCGTCACCCGCCCCGTCGCGCGCGCGCAATTAAAAGGGGGATTGATCGCACTTGGTACGATGGCCGCGCCTGGCTTGATCGCCTTGCCGTGGATCGCGCCGCTGTTGGTGAAAGGCCATGCCAGCGGGCATCGCTTTGTCCCCGTAAATTCGATGATCTGGATTCTGCTCCAGGCCTTCAGCCGGGGAGTGACGGAGGTAGGTCGCGTATGGCCGATGATAGTCGCCGTTTTCGGCCTGCTGGCAGGTACGCTGCTGTGGCATAAACTCAGAACGCTGCCCGAAAGCGAGGAAGAAACGCCACTCAAACCCGGCTCGCTCAGTGAAGCCTGGCGCGTATTGGGTCTCTGGATTTGGCTCGCCATTCCCGTCTTGAGCTTGTACCTGATCTCGCTGCGCGTGCCGCTTTTTGTGGATCGTTATTTGATCTGGATCGGCCCGGCCTTTTACCTGCTCGCCGCGCGCGGAACGGCACAACTCTGGCGTCGATCCCGCCCCTGGACGACGACATTCCTCATCGCCTCATTCGCCTTTCTCATTCTGGGCTTGTGGACGCAAACCGCCACACCGATCAAGTCGGATTTTCGGGCCGCAGCGGCCTATGTGCGGGCCAATCGCCAGCCAAACGACCTGGTGATGTTTCACATCTCGTACGTTCGAGAGACGTTCGAGTACTACTATGGCCCGGACACCCCCTTTGCGGACGGCATTCCGACCGATGAACGAACGCAGGAAACCAATGTCGATGCCGAAATGCGCGCGCGAATTGCCGGGCATGATGTAGTCTGGCTGGTGCTCTCTGAGCCGGAAATGTGGGATCAGCGCGGCATGACTATCGACTGGTTTTCCAGGCATGCACGCATACAACGCCGCGCCGATTTTGCGCGCGTATCGGTGATCGAATACAGACTGGGCACCGGCCTTCCTTGACAACCTGAAACTCTCTGTGTATAATCGCCCCCATCACTGTGGCGGCATGTTCGAACTTTAAGGTTGCGATTGTGGTTTGGGGCACTGGAATTTGTTGGAGCAATGAGGAAACCGGCTGACACTGGCGCTTGGCGCAGAGTCGCCGGTTGTTTGTTTCAGGTTGGCAACCCTGATGGAGCAGAACAATGAGCGAGGTGGAACAAAAACGCCGGCCGTGGGAAATTCCCCCCGACGAATCGTATTGGCGCGCGTTGCTTGAAGAAGACGAATACATCCAATCTCCGGTCTTCCTCCCTGCCAAAGACACGGAACCCCATTCGCCTCCGGACATCGAAACCTTGTCTTTCCAAGATCGAGTTCAAGATCTTTCTTTGGCCGATGAACCGATCTCACCAGCCTGGGCGCTGGCCCAAGAACACATGCGTTCTGGACACTCCCTCGAGCTGACCATCACCGGCTACAACCGGGGCGGGCTGCTCGTCGAATGGAATGAGCTGACCGGCTTTGTGCCCGCATCGCAGATCTGTGCCGAACTGCCGCATGGCGACGAAGATAGCCGTATCAAGGCGTTGGCCGCTCGAGTGGGTGAAACTCTGACCCTGGAAGTGATCGAATGCGAACCGGAACGAAACCGGCTGATCCTTTCTGAACAAGGCGCTCGTCTGAGGCTGACCCCCGACCAAGATTTGCTGGTCAGCATTTGTCCGGGCGACGTGTGCCGGGGACAGGTCACTAATCTCTGCTCGTTCGGCGCGTTTGTCGATCTGGGCGGCGTAGAGGGACTGATTCACATTTCAGAGCTTTCTTGGGGACGCGTGGCTCACCCCGAAGAGGTTTTGCAGAACGGGCAGGAGATTGAGGTGTACGTGCTGGGTGTGAATCCTCAACAGGGACGCATCGCACTCAGTCTGAAGCGCCTGCAGCCCGATCCATGGCACACGGTTGAGGAAAGATACGAGGTGGGCCAATGGGTGGGCGGCACAGTAACCAGTGTGGTCAGTTTTGGCGCTTTCGTCCGGCTTGAGGAGGGGCTTGAGGGACTGGTGCACATTTCCAAATTCCGTGACAATCATGGGCAAGCGACACATGATCTCGTCGAAAATCAATCGGTGCAGGTGTGTATCCTCAACATCGACAGCGCGCAACATCGCATTGGTCTGAGCCTCGAATAAAAAACAGAGACACAAAAAGCGCCAGCCGCTGTGGCTGGCGCTTTTCTTTTGTCTCGACAATAGACTCAACGCTGCATTGTGCGTGTGGGCATCCCGGAGAGCAGACCTTGCAAGTTTTTGAACTCTTCCTTGACGGCAATGCCGTCCTTGGTAATCTCGAATCGATGGATGCTTTTAGAGTGCTGGCTGCCGCGCATTTTGAGCACAAAGAGTGCGCGCTGCATCGCGCTGTTGATCTCAACGTAACGCATCATCAAGATCGCGTCGACCACATAGGGCAGGCGCCCGCGGTCGGCATAAAGCTGGGTCGATTTGTTCTCGCTCAGCAGCAGCGACGTGATCCCCTCGCGTTTGAAGGCATTGATCGTCGTATTATAAATATCCCGCAATTCGTGTGTGTCGCGCGTGATCCGCGTAAAGTGAGTAATGCTGTCGAGCACGACCCGCCGCACACCCCACTCCATAATCGTGCGGTTGAGCGGGCTGGTTGGCGACTGAAGGCTGGAGAGCAGAATCTGGGGCGAAGTAAAGATGATGCGCAGCTTGTTGGCTTCTTCCAACGCGCGCAAATCCCAGCCGTGGGTCAGCGCATCACGATACAGCGAGTACGGAAACTCTTCAAAAGTCACCAGCAGCCCCGGCTCATCTTCCTGTATGATTCCGGTGTAGAGATACTGCAAGCCAAGTGTGGTCTTGCCCGTCCCTGGAGCCCCTTGCAACAAAACAGCCGCCCCTTCGATAAAACCGCCGGAAAGAATATCATCCAGGCCGCTGACACCCGTACGGACTCGATTTTTCATTGCTGGCCTCCTGCACGCAAAATGTGATACACCAGTTTCATCCGAAAAGTCCGCTCTTGTGCTGCTTGAACCAATTCGGAAGCGATGCGCCGAACGTCCGGATCGAGAGTCAATGCATACACACGATTTTCATCCTCAGCAGACACAGTCAAAATGCCGTCGGCAGCCAGATTAGCTGCTTCTTGCTGCACCAAGGAAACAGGGCGACCGGTATGTTTGGCCAACCCTTCAGCAGTATCGTACGTATGGATGTTTTCAGCAAAGAACCGAATCAGATCCCAACGCGTGAACGAGGTTAAGTATTTTTTGATAAACGCCAGCGTGCGGGAATCCATTTCTTCTACAATGTCGGACATTGACGCGCGATGAGACATCATCCCCCTGTCCTTATCCGATCGAACCGGTGATCAAAAATCTGACCTGCTCAATAGTTTTTGCGAAAATGGATCAGGATCAGATTCTTGCTGCAATCTCCTGTCGTTTTGACGTTGACCACTGGCGAGGCTCCTTTGCCGTTTCGAATCACCTGGACGTGGACAGGAAACGAGTTTTTGCAGCTATCATAAAGAAACTGCTCCCACCACGCATAGGTGCCATGTCCGCCCATCGCCGAGCCGTATTTATCAGCATAGGCCGAAGCGTCGCCGCTCTTGGTTTCCCACACATGGCCCTGATCATCCCACACCTTGACAATTTCGTCGGGAACGGGCTTGCCATTCTTATCGGTGATCTCTCCAGCGACGCCTGTCCACCATTCAGCGGCTTTCTGATCGGCATAGAGCCGCTGGCTGGTGTAAATGGGGTCCCAATACAGCGAAAACTGTGGAAGCGGCCCCGGCGTAGACGTCGGCTTGGGTGTCAACGTAGGCGTGCGCGTCGCGGTGGGCGTCGGCGTGGCTGTAGGCGTCCATGTGGGCGGATATGTCGGCGGAGGTGTAAATGTGGGCGGAATCTGCGTCACACCAGCCACGGCGACCGTCGTCGCCGTAGGGGCAATGATCGCCTGTGGTGGCTTGAAGGGATTAAGCATGATCTGTGGATTGACAAAGATCGTCAAATAACAGAGCCCGACAATCACCGTCAAGATGACAAACAACACAGCACCTAGATTGCCGATTCCTGCACCTTGCTTTTTTTCCTCAACAGGTTCTTCCCATTGCATAGCACTTACCCCTTGTCGCGTTCCAAAAACGACCGCACTGTGGAACGTGCCGAATTGAATTCAACAGTGTACACAATGCACCCTGTTTTTAGTATACCATAACCACGCTTGCTTGTCTAGATTGATAAATCCTTAATCCTTGACACTCATGGAGAGACCAAAACCTCAATACTGGCCGTGTCCCATAAATCCAAGAGCCAGCGCCGGAACGTAGTTTCTTTGAGCGACTGCCAGGATTCCTCGGTCAGGGTCATATCCGGCACGCGCTCGATCACCTGGACGATGTGATAGCCCATTGCGCTCGAGAACACGTCGCTAATCTGGCCAACGCCAAGCGAAAAGGCAGTATTCTCAACTTCAGGTACAACCAAAGTCCCGCGCGGGAAGAAACCCAGGTCACCGCCGCTGTCTTTGGTGCTCGGATCGAGCGAGTGCTGCGCCGCCAACGCAACAAAATCTGTGCCACCCTGGAGCTGCGACAGAATGGTCCGCGCCTCTTGCTCGGTTGCCACCAGGATATGGCGCGCATGCACCTGTTCAGCTTTGGTTGGCACGTCACGAGTGATGTGCTCGAACATCCTGGAGGCAATCATCATCGAGCGTTGGCGCGACCTGTACTCATCGACGGTCCAGTTATTGGTTTGAAGCCAAGCCTCGAATTTGGCCTGCCCGCCGTTGTCCTGGATGTCACGCGCAACCACGCTTTCCACATCCTGATCTGAAATGACGATGCCTGCCTGTGCCGCCGCCTGTTCGATCAGCACTTGCTCGATCATCACATCCAAAACCTGTTGTTTGCCCTGGGCGATCATAGCTTGCTTGTCGGCTTCGCTGAGGTTGGGATTTTGGCCTACAAAAGCCGCTTCCCACTCGGCAACCTGTTTTTGGTACTCCTGCAAGCGGATCGGCTGTCCGTTGACACGTGCAGCCAATGGCTCACCGGGCATTGGAGTCGGCGTGGACGCGCCGGCGACTGCCAGAGTCGGCGTTCCTGCGACGTGTGCAACCGGCGTTGGGACATTAGATGAGGGTCGGCACCCGGCCGCAAAAACAACCAACGCGATCAGCAGACACCACAGCGTGCAAAACTTGAATCTCCGACACATCCGATCATTCCTCCTCTTCAGTGATCCGACGGTAGATGCCGAACCACTTGGTAAATTCGGTACTCTGGCGCTCGGCTTCCGCGCGCTCCCTGCGCTCTCGATAGGCCACAAGCCGCTTGAAAATCTCTTGCTGCACCTCTTCGGGACGCGACACATAATCAAACGTAAAGGCATCTTTTTTGGCCGCTGTGGAAATGGTCACCCGCCCGATGCGCAAGACGCGCGCCAGCCAGTTGGGGCTTTTGAAATCGATATTCTGGATCGTGTCGAACGTACCTTCGGTGCGTGTCTCCTTGTGCAAACGAAAGGGCGACCCTTCTACATCGATAATCCGACTGTCGGTCACAATATAGATATCATTGCGCCAGCCATCATAGCACCACAGATACCAGCCAAAAGAAGACAAAACGCCCCCCCCCGCCAGGGGAACCAACAGATACCAGCGCAGCGCGTCAGGTACATCGACCCAGGTGAGGACCAGGATCAAAAGCACCACCGACACACAGAAAAGCAAAAATTGCGCGCCCACTTCTTTGACCAGAACCAGCCAGTGCTTGCGCCAGATGATCTGATCGCGCTTGACAATACGAAAGTGGGGAACAAAATAGTCGATCAACTTGAGCAGAATCCCCCTGGGTTCGGACGAGATCGGCGGTTTTTCGCCGCTCTCCAACGGGCTGAGCAAACTGATCGGCCCGCGATCCAGTTCTTTTTGCAGCGACTGCCGGATGTGCGTTCGTTCTTCCACATTGCGGCGCGTGCGCGCCAGGTCGCGCGAGTGAAAAATCTGGTTTGATACCTCGACGGCGTCATCCAGGTATGGAAAGCGGATCGTACCGGCGCCGGCGGTCTTGATCTCCAACGAACGAACGCCGAACAAGGGTGTCCAAAGACCATGGTTGCGCGTTGTCACATCTTGCACCTGATCGATCGGCGCTTCATATCGTTCCACCGGAAAGGGCGGCACCAGAATGCGCTCGATGTGGATCAGCCGCTTGGAGGTGACGATAAACTCGTCGTTGCGCCAGTCCTCGACCATCCAGAAAATCCACAGCCCCATACCAATAGTCACCGCGATGAGCAAACTGACCATCGCCTCAAACGAAACGCCCCGGTACACTCCCAACAGTCCCATAGTAATCCAGGCCAGCACGATGATCGCGATTGGGAACAAGATCAACTGGAACAGGGCAACCCAACTTTTGTGTGCCAGAACGACCGAGATTTCGTCCCAGTGTTTGCCGGAGAAGGGCCGGTTGCTGCGGATAATGCGCTGTTGGCCCCAATCGCGCAAAAAGCTGGTAATTTGGGGATATTCAATGATCAGAGAAAAGCCCTTTTCGTCAAAACACACCAACTCGACATCTTCGACCACATCGACCGTCGCCGCGCGCTTTTGATTCTCACCAAAAAAGATCAGCTCGCCAAAAAAATCGCCCGCTTCGTGATAGTTGCGCAGTTGCCGCGGTCCACCATCCGGCTGTATCCACACCCGGACATGGCCCCGGACGATCACATAAAAGAGTTTGTCTGTATCGCCTTCGCGGATGATCACCTGCCCGCGTTCATAGCGCACCGTCTTGCCCGCTCTGGCGATGACGGCCAACTGCTGGCTGTCCAACGATTCAAACAGCCCCACCTTGGACAGCTCGGCGACCAAATCGGCGATGCGCTGCAATTCGGCCTGTGACTCGCCCTTGAAGGCGTCCATCTTTTTCAGTTGTTCGATCAATTCCTCGGCCATCGAACACTCCCGGTCGTTTCAGGCGCAGAATCATCAACCCTGATGATATTGTATCACACTTTGGATGCGAATGCCAACTTTATGCAAAGTTAAAATCGCTCAATACGGGGATGACGATGGGATGGCGCTTGGTTTCTTGATACAGATATGCTTCCAGGTGGCGGCGCAGGGAGGTTGCGAATTTGTCCGTCGCTTCGGGCGGGTTATCCGTCAGAAACGCGATCACCTGTTCGGTGACCTGCTCGAACAAATCTTGCGCGTCGGGCTGGAAAACAAACCCGCGGGTAATGATCTGTGGCACTCCGTGCGATTGACCATCTACAAACGGCGGCACGAGGACGACGACAAAGCCGTCGCGCGCAAGCTGCTCGCGTTCGCGCATCAGCACCGGGCCAACGTCGCCAATCCCGCTGCCGTCGACGAACACATAACCGCCGGGCACGCGCTCACCAATGGCCACCCTATCTTCGGTGAACTGGAGGCGATAGCCGTTTTCGACCACGAGCACGTTCTCTGGCGCGAAACCCAGTTCGAAAGCCAGCCGCGCCTGGGCCTTGAGATGGCGTAGTTCGCCATGAATGGGCACCAGAAAGTGGGGCCGAATCAGGTTAATGAGCAGCTTTTGCTCCTCCTGGCTGGCATGCCCTGAGACATGCACCGGCGCGATGGGATGATAGACCACTTGCGCGCCACGTTGAAAAAGGCGATTGATGTTACGATGCACCAGCTCTTCGTTGCCTGGAATGGTGTGCGAAGACATAATCACCGTATCGCCAGCCTGGATGTTGATGTGTCGATGCCGCTGCGTAGCCATCTTGGCCAACGCTGCCGCCGGCTCACCCTGTGTGCCCGTCGCCAGGATGACGATCTCGTTCGCTGGCAGACGGCCAATGTCATTCAGCGGCAGCAGCGCGTGCGGCGGCACATCGATGTACCCCAATTTTTGGGCCATGCTCACATTGTCGGCCATCGTGCGCCCGGCAATCGCCACTTTGCGGTTGTGGCGCACCGCGCAGCGGATCACCTGCTGAATGCGCGAGATCAGCGAGGCAAACGTACCTACGATCACTCGCCCCTCTGCCCGACGGAACACGGCGTCAAACGCTTCTTCGATCAGCCGCTCGGATGGCGTAAAGCCAGGATGTTCGGCGTTGGTGCTGTCGGAAAGCAGCGCCAGCACGTTGCGCTCGCCAAACGAGGCCAGTTTGGCGAAATCGGTCGGTTGCCCATCGACGGGCGTGTAATCAAATTTATAGTCGCCCGAATGGACGATCAACCCCACCGGTGTGTCTATCGCCAGCCCTACGCAGTCGGGAATGCTGTGGTTCACGGCAAAAAATTCGATCTCGAACGGCCCTATCGAGAGCCTGTCACCGGCCTCGACCGTGTGAAACTCGACCTGCGCCAGCAGATGATGCTGCTTGAGTTTGATCTCGGCCAGACCGCGCGTGAGCAATGTGCTGTAAACCGGTGCGTTGATCTCACGAAGCAGATACGACAGCGCGCCGATGTGATCCTCGTGCCCGTGAGTGAGCACAATTGCCTTGACCTGATCTTTTTTGTCCAGCAGGTAGCCAAAGTCGGGGATCACCAGGTCGATACCCAGCATGTCGTTTTCAGGGAACATCAACCCCGCGTCAATGATAATGATCTGTCGATCGTATTCCAGGACCATCATATTCTTGCCCACCTCGCCCAGCCCGCCGAGAGGGATCAGGAAAAGTGTGCGATCAATGCTCATATTCACTGCCCAACCTGTCCAAAAATTTCTCATCTGCTTGCGTCAACGGCGCACTTGCCAGCAAGTCAGGCCGGCGTTGCCAGGTACGCAACAAAGCAGCCTCACGCCGCCAACGATCCACCTGGGCGTGGTGCCCGGCGACCAACACATCGGGCACAGACCAGCCGCGAAAGACCGCCGGACGGGTATAGTGCGGATGCTCTAGCAACCCGGCTGCATACGAATCCTTGGCCGGAGCCTCCCGATCACCCAAAGCGCCGGGCAAAAGCCGTACTATTGCATCGACGACCACCATCGCCGCCAGCTCACCGCCCGAAAGCACGTAATCGCCGATGCTGATCTCATCGGTCGCCAGGTGTTCGCGTACGCGCTCGTCGACACCCTCATATCGACCGCAGATCAGGGACAGCCGCTCGTGTCCGGCCAATTCGTGCGCCACTGCCTGCGTCAACGGACGGCCTTGTGGCGTCATCAAGATCACCGGGCAGGGTGGAGGCGCGAACGGCTGTATTCCCAACACCGCCTCGACGGCCAAAAAGATCGGCTCGGGCTTCATCACCATCCCGCCGCCGCCGCCGTAGGGTGTGTCGTCACATTGTCGATGCCGCCCCGGAGCCCAGGCACGGATGTCGTGCACCAAGATCGACACCAGACCGGCCTCGACGGCCCGCTTGATGATGCTGTCCGCAAATGGTCCGTCAAACATGCCCGGAAAAAGCGAAAAAATGTCGATTTGCATCCATCCCTCCACAGACAGCTCTATTTTAGCACAGCAGCTATAGAACGACAAGGATAAACCCGGCTTAATTTGACATTCAAAAATGGTTATGCTATATTTACTTTATCAATCGGATCAGAAATGCATGTAAATTATGAGAGGTGAACCATTAGCGACAAAAACTACCGGGTAAATGAACAGATTCGTGCCAAGCAGGTCCGTGTGGTGGGAGAAAAGGGTGTCATTGGCATCATGACCCCACGCGAGGCGATTACGATGGCCCGCGAAAAGCAACTCGACCTGGTCGAAGTTGCTCCCAATGCAGACCCTCCCGTATGCCGGATGATGGACTATGGCAAGTTCTTGTATGACAAAGCCAAACGAGAACGCAAGGCGCGCAAAGCCAGCAAATCGATCGAAGTCAAAGGCGTCCGCCTGACCACACGAACCGGCGAGCACGACCTGGAATTCAAATCCCGAGATGCGCGGCGCTTTCTGGAAGAAGGCTGCAAGGTCAAGGT
>JAFGEY010000250.1 GCA_016931365.1 Anaerolineae bacterium | reverse complement strand
TGCAAGAGGTCGAGGTTGTGCGGGCACTGGTTGAGCAGCACGCCGCCGCCCTCGCCGCCCCAGGTCGCGCGCCAGCCGCCCGAGTCGTAATAGGCCTGGGGACGGAACCAGTTGGTGATGATCCAGTTGATGCGCAAAAACTGGCCCAACGCGCCGCCGACGACCATTTCCTTGATCTTTTTGTAATAGGGGTCGGTGCGCTGGTTGAACATGGCCGCGAAAACGCGGTCGGGGTTGGCCTTGTGCGCCGCGATCAGCCGCTCGGCGTCGGCCTTGTGTACCGAGATGGGCTTTTCCACCAGCACGTGGTGGCCGCTGTTCAGGGCGGCGATGCCGATGGTGGTGTGGGCATAGTGCGGCGTGCCGACCGTAACTGCATCGACCACATGGTCGGCGAGCAGCTTGTCCGCGTCATAGTAGGCCTTGACGCCGTATTTTTCGGCGGCGGCGTTGGCCTTTTCCGGCACAACATCGCACACGGCGGCCAGCTTGAGTTGGGGAATGTCTTCAATCAGACGCAGGTGCAAATTACCAATGTTTCCAATGCCGATGACGGCGACTCTGACTTGGTCCATTGTTCATCTTCCTTTCCAAAGGGTTTTCAAATGGCGAATAGCAAATGGCAAATAGCAAATGACAATGTAGGCGGCTATAATGTTTCGGCTTTGAACTGACACGACGGCAAACGACAAAAACGCTGTCTTGTCAGACTAGACCTTTTGGTTTAGAATGTGCCTAAATTGCATTTTGATATTTGCTATTTTTCATTTTCTTCTCTTTTTATTCAGTTCTGTGACCAGTCATGCAATCACTTCACTGAGCAGTTCAAATCGATGTTCACGCACTTGCAGCAATGAGTGATTTTGCTCGATAATACCAGCCTTTGCTTTCGCGGGCCGAGCCAAGCGCCACGCGCAAAAAATAGTCCCGATCTTTGCTAAATCCTCGTCCATACCCTTCTTCGATATTGGCCGAGATCGAACCCCGGCTGCGCACGAGTTGTTGGGCGACGGGCCGGCCGAGTGAGTGTTCGAGCATTTGCTATTTGCTATTTGCAACTCGATACAGCATCTCTCCCGCGCGTGGGGCGAGCAGAATACCCTCGTCCTCGCGATCCTTCCAAGCATCCAGATCGACCGTCGCCGGGTCGATGTAGCCGAGATTGAGCTTTTCGCAACGCTCCCTGGGCACGCCGGTGGCCAGGGTGACCCGGATGCGCAGCGTTTCGACGCCGGTCTCGGCGTCGTAGGTGCCGGCGCCGCGCAGGTGCGTGCTGTGGGCGATCACGCCCCAGGGATAGTTTTTGAACTTGTCCCACTGTTTCAGGAAATAATCGCGGCAGTGATAGCCAATCGCATCCAGCACCTTGCCGTGGGTGTACGAAATTTCGTCGATGTGCGGCGCGTAAATGATCACCTCGCCGCCGTCGGCGATGGCCGGCTCCATCTTGTACATACCCTTGGCCGCCGTCCAGATGTCGTCGTAGAGGTGCGGCATCACCGAGAGCACGCGCTTGAACGGCCTGGGCACGTAAACGACGTGGTGTTGGGCCGACAAATCTGCGGCGGACTCGTAGGCCTGTTCCGGCGTGCCAAAGTAGAGGCCGACCAGGTCGTGGTGCCCCTTGACCACCATGCTAAAGCACAGCTTGGGCAGGTCGACGAACGAGGCGGCGCGGTTGATCACCGCACGCACGGGGGTGTGTTTGGCGCCGATGACCTGCCAATTGGTGATCACCGCCCCCAGCCAGTGCGAAAAATTGATCACCTCCGGCCCGGCCACGCCGGGAAAGAAATACTTGTTGCCGCCGGAAAAGCCCACCACTTCGTGCGGAAACGTCGGCCCGCAGATGATGATCTGATCGTACTCCCACAGCAGCTTGTTGACCGTCACCGGCACATCCATCTCCATCAGTCCGCCGGTGATTTCCTTGATCTCGGCCGCCGGGATGACGCCGATCTGCTTGAACGTCTCCGGTTTTTCCCACTCGTGGTTGAAAATGCGCACCCTGGCGTATTTCCGGGCCTTTTCCTCGGCAGTCAGGCCAAAAAGCTGGTTCAGGTGCTCGTCGTCCATCGGCTGATGGGTGCCCAGGGCGATCAGGTAATCCAGTGCAGCCACTTTGTCACCAATCGCATCGTAAAACACTCTAAACATCATATCCATCGGCCCGGAGCGGGTCGCGTCGGGGGTGATGAACAGCACCCGCTTGTCGGCCATGTCGTGTTTGCCAAAGGCTTCGGCGACGACCCGGCGCACCTCGGCCTCGGTGAGGGTGCGATCTGTAAATCCCATACCAATTGTAATCATATGCACTCCTGTTAAACAAACTATTCTTCTGATGATAATTTGGACTGCACAAGCATCAGCACGGCATCGGCCATGCGCAAAGTTTCCCGTGCCACTGCGTGCGTGTAGATGCGCGCCGGGATGCTGTCTGGAATGCCGTTTGGATACCGTGTGGGGATATAATAGGCATCCAGTGAAGCGACCTCCTGGCGCAACGATTCAAATTCGGGATCAAACTCAGCAGCCCAGCGACAGAGTACTTCGACCGAGTGCCCAACCACAAATTCTTCGCCTTGCGCGTACAAAAAGGCCTTGACCGCCTTTTCGGCGACCTGCTGGGCGATGAAACAGGTCAGGTGGTAGCTGCCGCCGTCGAAAAGCAATTGTGCGCCGTGCCGATCAGCCTGGGCTTGTTCCAGCCAGCGCATCCCTTCGGTATGTGCATCACGCTTCATACAATACCCTTCCGCTTTTCAAAGCTCTTTGAATAAAAGGCGTACCGGCCATACGCACCATTTCTTCCGGCGTGTAAACCAGCAAATCGACCGCCACGCGGGGCTGCAACCGCCGGTACAGTTCAGCAGTGCGGGCCAGAAAATCCAATGGCGTATCCCATACCACGAGCAGATCGAGGTCGCTGCCCAATCCAGGCTCGCCCTGAACCATTGAGCCGAACAGAATGACCCGATCGACGCCCAACGCTGCCGCCGTTGTGGTCAGCCGCGTCATTTCTGATGCCAGCTCGGCCGTGTGCTGGGCCTTTCTGCCCGACAACAAGCGTCTGATCCGCGCCATTTCGTCCTGACCCATCATTTTACATCCCAATAATGCCGCCGATGTCGATCAGATAAATCTGCCGCCCATCGCCGCCGTGCGGCGAATCGATGACTACCCTGGTCCCATCGGGACTGGCGCGTGGATGCAAATCGCAGCGCCACTCGCCGGTGTAGGCCTCCGGCGAATGGAAATTGCCCAGCAGCACCTTGCGTCCCGTCTCGATATGATAGAGGTACAATTCCTGGCTGCGATTGGCGTCAGGATAAGCGTCGTTCAATATCCACTCATTCTTGGGCAAGTACGTGCAGTGCCCGTTGCGGGCTATCACGCCTTGACCGACGACCTCACAGCGGTTCGACCCGTCCGCGCTGTCCTCATATAGGTAGAACGCCCACTCGTGCGAAGGATGCCAGGCCCAGGCGAGGATGTGCGCCGGGTCGCGCCAGATGAAATGCGAGGTCTGGCCGTAATCGTCGACGATGTGAATATCGCTTCCATCAAGATTAGCAGTGAGCATGCGCGTGCCAAATCCGGGTTGGCCCGGCAGCCGCCAGCGGTGCAAGAACTCAAAGCGCGTGCCGTCGGTGTTGAACAGCAGGTGGTTGAACCAGTGTTTGGCCGCGTTCAGATCGGCGTGCGGGTAGGGGATGTGCGCAATGTCGGCGATGGAAAAGAGCATCTGCTGCTGACCCGTCTCCAAGTCGAGGCGATAGATGCCCGCGTCGTCCGGGGCAAGCACGTCGACGTTGGGATCGGGCAGACCGGCATAGCCGTAACCAGGACGCAGGTGGTTGATGCGGCGAAAATCGGTGCCGATCGCCGTGCGCCCGTTCGGGTTGAGCGTATAGACCGGGTGCGGCCAAGTGCGTTTCGCGCCTGTTTCGATGTTCAGGATGTGGCAGACAAAGCGCTCGCCCTGCCGGTCGTTCCAGATCACCTCGTCCGTGCGGCCCGGAAGCCATTGCAGCATGCAGCCCTGCTGCCAGCACCAGGCGCGGCTCTCGCCCAACTCGATCCATCGGTCGCCGTCGCCCAGGTCGACCATGCCGACCTTGATCACGTCGTCGGCGGTGGGCGACCGGTGCTCGAAATCGACCTCCATCGCCAGCACGTAGCGGCCGCTGGGGTCAATTTCGAGCTTGTCATAGTAGCCGAACCAGTGAAACTTGGGGCCAAACGCGATGGGCCTGACTGTGTGTAGAGCATCGACTTGCGTCATAAAATTCTCTTAAAATTTCAAATAGCAAGGTGTAGGTAGACCCTGTTCGCTATGTGCAATTCGCTATTCGCTACTTTTTCCACGGCGGCGTCTCGGGCATGGCCTTTTCAAACTCGGCGATCAAGGCCGCTTCATAGTCGGCGGTGTATTCCAGGGCCAGGAATTTGCGCAGGCCTTCCTCGTAAAAGCGTTGCCAGCTCTCATCCTCGCGCCCCGGATTGATCGGGAAAAACAGCGCGCCGTTGTCGCGGGCCGCTTTCAAATCGCCCAACGCATCGCCGATCATCAGCATATGGTCGGCGGCATACTTGCCGCCGGCGGCCAGGGCGATGTGCTGGCTCTTGGTGCCCATCTCTTGCCCGGCGATGATGCGCACATACGGGTCGATGTGATGCTCGGCCCACTCGCGGCACAGCGCCTCGGTCGGCGTCTGCGAGACGACGATCATGTCGGCCTTGTCGTGCAGGAAATCCAGGCTTTCGCGCACATAGGGAAAGGGCGGAATGCCGTAAACCATGTCAGTAATGGCAGCGTTGACGGCCAGGCTCCAGGCCAGCGCTTTGTCCAGTTCCGGGTCGGGATGGGCGGCCATATAGGCCTTGAGGCCGTCGTTGCTCTGCGGGAACTGCTTGTTGGCCGAGAACTCGCGCACGCGGGGCGTCGGCGGAACATGAAAGCCGCGCTTGACCACTTCCGGCCGCTCGGTCAGCAGATCGAACACCTTGATCAGCGCCGGCCAGCGGTTGACGCCGCGCCAGTGCGAGTACAGGTTGACAAACTCGCTGGCCTCGCGGGCATACTTGGAGACCGCCTGCAAGCCCCAATGTTTGATGATGTTGGGCGTAAAGCACTCTTTGTGCTTGATCTCCATGGTGTCAAACGCGCAGCCGTCCGAGTCGATGCCGATAAAAAACGTGTGCTGGGGTTGCATGTCGCTCAGTGGTCGAGTATCCATTGTCCTATTTTCCTCCAAGATTTGTTAGAGCTTATCGGAAATAAAGCCTGGCCCAAAAAACAGACAGGATTGACGAGATTTACAGGATAAAAATGATAGGAGAGCATCTTGTTCATCCTGTAAATCCTGTCCAAGATTATTCCCGATAATGTCT
>JAFGEY010000249.1 GCA_016931365.1 Anaerolineae bacterium | reverse complement strand
TCCGCAATGGAACTACACGATTCATCCTCGGGCACATCCGCCCCCTGCTTGACGGGTGCGGGAAGTTATATTTTTATGAACCCTAAGAATATCTGCGCACGCCGCCGCCGTTCCAGGTAGAGGCGAAGCATTCCCAGTCTTCACCGTATAGTATCGTTGTGACCCATCATATCGCTTTATTTTTCGCCACACTCATTTGGGGGAATGCTTCGCCCTTACGGCCCGCCCCAGCGCGGGGAAAAAGAAACGTGCCGGCGGGGAAAGTCGCCGGCACAAGGAAAGTGCCAATTATGTGTTGCAACTTGCCTACTGCTGTGCCAAACCACCTCCTTTCCGGGCGACATCCCACCAATCATCGCCAAGCCGACGCTTATCCGAACCATCTATGTTGATGACATAGAGACCTGTAGTAATACCAGTATCATTGTCAATGACACAATACACTAGCTCTTCCCCATCTGAACTAAAGACCACAACACCCGATGGCTCATCCGATATAAACGGACGAAAGTCCGAACCGTCCGCGTTCATGATGTGAATTTTGAAATGCCCCCCTAGTCCAAGTGTATTTAGGAAAAGAGAGCCTGGGCGAGACGAAACGAAAATATGATTTCCGTCGGGTGCAAATTGCGGCACACTGTACATCTGGTTAGCATTGGTCAGCCTCTTTTTCCCTGTGCCATCGGCGTTCATCACGCAAATCTGAGGCGGATCGCCCTGGCTCCCTTCACACTCAAAGATGATCTGCTTGCCATCAGGCGAGTATGAAGCCCAATCGCTATATACTCCCTCGCCGATTGGCTTGAGATCGCTCCCATCCACGTTGATCACAAACAAACCAATCCCGTCGGAGAAACCACCGGTGAACACAACTTGCCGGCCGTCAGGAGAAAAAGCCGGCCTCATTGCGAAGACGGCGCCGGGCAACTGACGGCTGATCTCTACTAACCGCGTTTGCTCCCCTGTTTGTACGTTCATCAGACAGAGATCAATAGAAAAGATACCACATTCATACACAATCTGTGATCCATCCGCTGAAAGTGCAGGACTTGCTGGCGCTCCCATGGTGGACGTGAGCGTGATGAATTCACTTCCATCTACAGTCGTCAGATAGAGGTAATCATCCCCCGGAGTGTTGCTGTCAAACACGATCCATTGCTGCCCCAGTTCAGACCGGAGATCGGAAGGCAAAATCTCGATCACATTTTTCGACGATCCACAAGCTACAGCCAACGTCATAACAGCACCTATCGTTCCCAAGATCACCAAGAATCCCATCCGGCTATGTCGCATCACATTTCATCTCCTCAAGAACTACCAAGCGGGCGCCGTTCCAAGGCGAATGAGCGTCGGGATAGTAATCTCGGGCACAGACCACACTCCCGCCGCGGCCAATATCACTCCTGTTGGACCCGACCCGTGATAGACGCATGTATGTACATTGACGTCAGCGATGGCCTGTACCTTGATATAAGGAGTGCTCTCTACTACTCGTCCTAGCCTGTTATTAACAGTGACGGTGAGCGAGCCGAACTCTGGCTTGACTGTTACTTTCTGATATGTGAAGGAATCTGGTTTCTGTGGGACTGGTTCCTTGGGCGTAGTATATGCAATGTTTCCCTCCTTCAAGTTGAGTACAACTTTCATTCCGCTGGTCGTCGAAAAATTGATATCTCCATTGCTGACATTCCATTCAATGGGGCGACCCGGATAGAGGGTTGTGTCTACAAATGCCGCGGAGCCCACTTCAGTGTGGAACTCAAGAAAGTTCCTTTGCCAGAAATTCGGATAGAAATTTTGTGCGCCGGAGAGATCGAATTTCTTCGTTGCTCTCAACGTCAAGCTCACCGGAACATATTTCGAAACCCAGACTGCCAACTTCGCTGCCTCTTCCACTATATCGATGGGCGGTGGCGGCGGCGGTGGCTCAAGACCACCCACACCTGGATCAAACTGTGGCCCGCCCAAAGCATGCCCTGTGGGGTCATTGTAGCGGATTGGATTTGCATTGACATACATATACCTATTCAGCGCTTGACTTCCCACCCCCGGCACCAGCGTATCCGCGCTCAAAAAACGTCCTAATTTGGGCGAGTAAAATCTCGCCTTGTAGTCATAGATGTCGCCCAGACCGGTCTCGCGTCGCTGGCCGGTGTATTGCAGGTCGGTGGGCAGGGCGCCATCTATGCGCGCAAACGGCTCAGCGCCGCATCCATATCGGGCCAGTACGAGGCGACAAACTCCATTGATATGGCCGTCGAAGGATGCTCAATTACAATCGACCGCGCATGCAGTCCCAATCGTCCCAGCGGCCCACTTGTTCCCCTCTCCCCATAGAGTGTGTCGGCGACGATGGGCAGCCCCAGCGCCGCCAGGTGCGCGCGAATCTGGTGGGTGCGCCCCGTCCGGGGGCGTGCTTCGACCAGGGCATAGCCCGCAAATCGCTCCAAAACGCACAGCTCGGTGCTCGACAGTTTGCCTCGTTTGGCATCGACCACCGTGCGGTGCCGCCGGTCGCCGTCGACGAGCAGAGGCAGATCGACGGTTTGTGTCTCCCACGCCGGTTCGCCTACCACCAATGTATGATAGACCTTGGTAATCTCGCGCCCGGCAAACGCGTCGTTGAGCGCGCGATGGGCCTCCGCTGTGCGCGCCAAAATGACGACGCCGCTCGTCTCTTTGTCCAGCCGGTGGACGATCCACAATCGCCCCCACTCCGGCTCCAGGACGCTGCGCAGATGAGCCAACGACGGATCGTAGCCGTCGGGCAGTGCGCGCAGGCCGGACGGCTTGTTGATCGCCAGCAGCGCCTCATCGGCATAGAGCACCAGATCAGCCGGCTGCCAGTCCGGCTCAGTACAGGATTTCGTCAAGATAGTGATCCTCGTGATGCTTCCTGGCGCATTTGTCGCAAATCAACACCTCTCGATCTTGGCGATTCGAACAGTCAATGCAGATATACGTGGCGACCGTCTCGATCCCCCGTTTCTGGCAGCGCTCACAGTAGCGATGGCGCGGCTTGTTTTGAGCCGCCACGCGCGGATATTTGCCCCCGGCCTCAGGCTCCGCGATTGCCTCCAGCAAAATCTCGTGCTCGATCCAGTCGCCAAAGTCGAACACGTACTTGAGGCGATCGTCTGGTTTGAGGCCGAGTTCGGCTATTTGAACATCCGCGCCATCACCGCCGCCGAACGGCTCGACCGTGCCCAGCTCAATTTCACGAACGCGCTTGCCCGTCTTGCCGCGCGTCACCAGACGCCAGAATCCGCCCAAATGATCCGAATCGTGCCTGAACGCGCCAACCAGCGTCGAATTGAAATCGGCCAGGGTATTCTGGCCTTGAATCTCGATGCGCCGCCAAAGCCCCGGACGGTGTTTCAGGTTGGCCTTGAATATATAAACCTGTTCGCCCTCCACCTTGGTAAATGACACTGGTGGAAACACGTCTTGATCCGATTCTCGACCGTAGAGCATTGCTTCAAGCGGAGACCGGTTCTCTGGATACGTGATCTGCCAGTCGTCGACTTGCATCCGAGGATCTTGGGTGACAACCTCAAACCAGTGATCGCCGGGATACCCTTGCGGATCGGAGAGGCGAAGATAAGCCGCTACCACCGCCGCATGAACATAGATGCTCTCATCGCGCGCCGCTTCGAGCATCTGCCAAAAGATGTTGGCCAGCTCGGCGTTTTTTGCGGCGATTTCGTCCCGGTGCAACTTGCGTTCCTTGGCTTTTTCCAGTTCAATGCGGAAACACTTGGGCGCCCAGGATACGATGGTTACCAGAATATGATCGTCAGGCTGCGCATGCTTGGCCTTCATCCAACCCGCTAGATCGATGGCCGAATGCTCGATCTCGCGCCTTTGGCCGCCTAGCCCAGAAACGAGTTCTTTGATTGCGGTTACGGAAGCAACAAGCGTATTACCTTCTTCATCAAGCCATTCGATGGATGCAGGTTCGCGAGCGGAATTATAGAAACCAAGCAGCGCCGGACGGATAAGCAGCGCACCGTGGCTCACTTCTGAACGAGAAAGCGCAATGCGAAAACGTACGCCGCGCAGCGCGACGTGCAATGGTGCAATGGTCTTGGAGTCCAGAAATGCCAGCGTGCGACCATTCTCGTCCCAGCGGATTTGGGTGTAAATCGACTGCTTGGGATTCTTGGCCGCTGATGGACGGATCGCCAGCACACGTCCATAAAACTCGTCGGTCGAGATCGGCCCATCCAGGTCGGCCAACACTCGCGCTACAGCCTCCGAAATCGTAACTTGATCGTTGACCTGTGACATTTTGCCTCCCCGATCCACAATTGACCTTTGACTTTTGAATACACCGGTGCTAGAATCGTCTGCCGGCCACCAACCACAAAGGAGCAACCACAATGCCCGACATCTCCATCGATCAAGATACCTGTATCG
Source organism: Anaerolineae bacterium (assembly GCA_016931365.1). Next base: position 4,925 of record JAFGEY010000249.1, on the reverse strand, counting down.
GCTGCGGTGCGTGCGCCGCGCTGTGCACCGGACAAGTCTTTGAACGACGGGAGCACGCCATCGCCGTGACCAACCCTTCAGGGTGCATCGCGTGCGGACACTGCGTCGCCGCCTGCCCGGTCGACGCAATCGCCCACGAGCGCCTGTCGCTCAAAGATTGCCCGACCGTCGACACACTGCCCGAACTATCCGTCCTCGTCAACATCTTTCGCGCGCGCCGTTCGATCCGCATCTATAAAAATCAGGCTGTGCCGCGCGAAACGATCCGGCAGTTGATCGACATCGCCCGTTGGGCGCCCAGTGCGAGCAACACACAGCAGGTCGATTGGCTGGTCTTTGACGATCCAACTCGGATCAAGGCTTTGAGCGATCAAATCGTTGCCCTGTTTGGCCGCGCGGCGCGTTGGCTGCGCTTTCCCCTGCTCAAGCCTCTATGGACCTTGGTGCTTGGCCGGCGCGCCAAAAACCTGGAGCGCTGGGCCAGGACGATGGAACAACAGCACATGCAAGGACAAGACCCCATCCTTTTCGGCGCGCCAGTGCTGCTCGTTGCCCACACCCGAAAAGGTGCGCCATTCAGCCGCGACGACGCCATCTATGCCGCATACAACCTGATGCTGGCCGCGCAGCAAATGGGCCTGGGCGCCTGCCAGATTGGATTTTTTATGGTTGCCCTGGGGTTCAGTCGCAAACTCGGACAGATGTTGGGCCTGCCTAAACATCGCCGGGCACAGGTGGTGCTTGTACTGGGTTATGGGCGCTATCCATTCCGGCGCGCACTCCCTCGCCGGCAGCCAGAGATCACTTGGAACACTGAGCGCATCGGATGAACAAGATTGGCAGGATTTACAGGAGTAGTATTGTCTTTAGTTCTGCACCAGCACGCGCGTGCCGCCGGGCGCCCACTCGAAAATCCACTTGGCGTCCTCGTTGGTCATATTGACGCAGCCGTGGCTCATCGGGTAGCCGAAATTGTTATGCCAGTACGTGCCGTGAATGGCATAACCTTTGTAAAAATAGGATACATACTCGACGTTAGGCAGATAGTACCCCGGTCCACTCATCACCTGAGAGCGTACCTTGCGAAAAATGGCATGCTCGCCTATGGGAGTTGGAAATCTGGCGACGCCAGTTGACACGAGCGCAGACAGAACCTCCGTTTCGCCTTCGTAAGCGGTGAGGATTTGATCCGAGAGGTCGATCTGGATCCACTTTTCACCGCGCGCCGTGTACCCGGACGGATCCCCCGGCACAACGAGGGTTGCCGTCGCTGTAGGCTCAAGCACAGGTGTAGCCGTCGGCGTCGAGGTTGGCGTGAAGGTCGGCATAGGTGTATAGGTAGGGATCGATGTGGGTGTGTGCGTTGGCGTTTGCGGCGGGGATATCGTCGCCGTGGGATCGTAGGCTGCACGCGCCACGCCTGGAGTCTGTGCAAAGACCCAGATCAGAATAACGCAGGCGATCAATGCCATTACCGCCAGACTGCTGATCAGAATAGTATCGAGCCAGGCCATTTTTTGTGCGCGCGCGTTTTGATCGGCCAAGCGCCTGTGCGCCCAATGCAGCCCCTTTTGTGCATCAGAATGGTTCGGAGCAAGTTTGAGCACACGTTCCAAACAGGCAATGCTTTGGCGCGGATCGTCGGCCAATGACGCCAGCCACACCAAAGCGCGCACGTTATCCGGCTGAAGCGCCAGCACGCGCGCAAAAAGCCGCCGCGCACGCCCGCGTTGCCCCGCCTTGACCCAAGCCTCACCTTCGATCAGCCAGTTGTCGATTTTTTGCCACGTCTGTGCTTCATCCATCGTCCACTCGACCATCACCTATGCGTTATATCATATACTACCACAAAGATGATTTCTATCCGCCAATCTCCCCAAAGTGCAGTCGCATCAAGTTATCTTCATATGCGATATCTATCGATTCACAGGGATAATCGGCGGTGCAGAAGATGTTTTCATAGTGCTTGAAATCAGACAAGGACAAAATTTCTCCGTTCCTGATAAAATCGCCCTCCCAACCAAAGCGCAGCGTATCGCCGCGCAGGGTGTCACAGCTCACAGAGAGGCCATCAAACTCGACCCTGAGCGCCAGCACCTTTTGTTTGAACTCGTCAAACGTGCCGTCGACGGCGGCGCGGCCTAGCATACACGCCCACACCGTCTCCCGGCCGTAGGAACGCAGTTCGCGGTTTGCATTGGCTCCTCGTTTAGCCAACTCGATCCCCGCCGAGGCGGTCAGCGCCAGGTAGCCCTCGCCCACACGGGCAAAAGCCCAGCCATTTTCCAGCGTCCATTCGTCAAAGGCAAAGGTGGGGAAATAGGCGTGCGTAAAGCCCATTCCGGACATATTCTGTCCAGCGTCGTCGACGGGCAAATTGCGCACATCGATCAACACGTCTTTCCACTGCGCCACACGCGGCAGAATCACATTGCCGTGCCAGAAATTGGGCCGGTGCGATCCCTCCTCGCTGCAACAGGGCGGATGAGTGACAAACGTCACCGCGTCGGGGCTGAGCGTGGCCTGCCAGATGTGCTGCTGGTAGCCTTTTTGGCCGGGATGCCAGTCTTGCGCGGAACAGAGCATAAAGTCGGGCGTTTTATAAGTGACTTTGTTCACGCTGGGGTGCTGCTCGCGATTCCACATCTCGTCACGCTGGTCAAGAGCAATAGCCGCAATAGGCAGTGGCAGTTCATATTCGGAGCAGGCCATACTGACCAGTCCCAGGATGCGATCGTTCCAGATGCCCATTCCCCACATCAAGCGGGTGATCGGTGACGTCGACTCGCGATAGGCTCCCTTGATGTGCCGCGAGTAGGTTCGTCCATGCGTCGAGCCGAACACGCCCTTGAATGAGTTGAGTGCGATGGTCAGGAACAACTTGTCCATCACGACCGAGGCCAACTGGTACACCACGTCGCTCTCGGCCAGATCGACCAGATGCGACAGGGCCAACAAATCCTCTTCAAAGTAGCAATTCGAATCCCACTCGGTGAACCCGGTCGCGCCGCGCTCATGCAACCACTCCAGAGCCAACTGTTCGCCCTTTTCCTGGTGCTGGCGGCCGGTCATTCCGGCGTTGCTGAACACCTCGTCGGGGTACAACTGCCCGGCCAAAATTTCGGCGGTATGAAAGAGAATGCTGTGGTTTTCGGTGCGATAGCACATCGCATCGCTGCCTGGCTCATCATCCCAGTATTTGAAACCGAGCACACAGTCGCGCAGTGGTCGTTTCAGTGGGACGGGAAACATAAAGGTATCCACATAGCGGCACATCATCCCCAGCAGGCCAACCAGGTAAAAGTCGCTGCAATCCTGACGTTGGTTGATGCCGTCGATGGCCTCCAGAATCACCTGCGTATCGACGTCAGCCCAACGGTTAAGGGCCATCTTGGCGATTTCGGCAAAGACGTTGTTTGTCTGTTCCGCTGCGTAGGCCAGCGCCTCCTGCCGGCGCTGCTCAACAGTGCCATAGGGCACAGTCGAGTATCCGACATTAAACATATTTAGCGGCAGCTTGCGCCGGATACGGATGCCTACTTCGTGGTATACCCTCAGCGAAGGTATGACCATGACATCATACTGAAGGTTGGGATATTGGTGAACCGGCCCCACGGAGATCGGCTTGGCTGTCGAGGTCTCTATCGATGCTTCCGCATAGATGCGTCCATCCGGCGTTTGCAGGCGCACGGCGACAAGCGCCTTTCTAGACATGTCGTCGGGCCAGCAGACGGTGATCTCGTCGTTGTGGCGAAACACATCGCGTTCCAGGTACGCTTCGAACAGCGCCTCTCCGAGAAGCTGGCGCGAATCCAGCGGCTCCATCGACGTGGGCAGCAATATCTGTGCCTCGTCTGGCGCGGCGATTTTTAGAGCCATCGCATAGGGGCACTCGCGCGCGGCGACTTGTTCAAAACGCACCAGGATTTCGTTCGATCCGGCTTTTAGCCCGGTTACAAAAGAGAAGCTGCGTGGAATCTGGTGGTAGAAATGCGCCTGACGATGCACATGCTCGCCATTGACCCACACGTCGGCGGGGCCGTTGGTAGTCAACGTCCAGACGCCCTGAACGGCCTCCTTGACTTCGACCTGGGCAAACGCCCACGAGCGCAGGTAATGGGTGAGGTGATAAAACGCCGTCCGCTCGACGAAATGATCGTCCTCGCAGCGCACCCACTCCCAGATCAGACCACTGCTCTCTTCTTCGAATGGCAGTTTCTCAACCGGCGTCTGGGTGACACCCGACCCGGCCTGGAAATAATGCTCTGCGATCTGCATCTTGTACTCTGGTCCGGTGAACCGCTCCAAGTCTTTCACCTCAAGGGCCAGCGGGCCAGCGACCAGCCAGTCGTGGATAAAACCATTATGCAGTGCGTATTTTAACGATGGATATGACATTAAAGAATGCTCCTTGATAGAATATATTGCGTGTTGCGTAAAACGTGAGGTTGAGAAAAGAGACTGCCACCCTTTAAGCATCACGCTTGACGTGCCACGCCTGACGTGCCACGTTTATTGATTAAACCAAATCTCGTATACTTGATCCCCGTAGCAAATTTTCATCTCACCTGAGCCAAATTGGCTACAAGCCCACGGGCTGTCGACGAGCGGATAGCGGTCGAGCTGAATCGGCTTGTCATCAGCCGTTGGCGTCACCTCCCAGCCGGTGACAAAACGCCCCACCGACGGAGATTGATAGACAATTGCCCCCTGGTCAACCTCGATTTTTGCCCAAGTGAGCGCCTGCACAAAAACATCAAACGAACCCCAATCCGCCTCACGCCCGCACTCGACCAGCCAGGTATTTTCCCCCGCCGGGCAAACCAACTCACGGCCGGCGTATTGGCCCCAATCGCCAACCTGAAAGCCGTTCTGGGAATAAACGCCCACGTAACCCCGGCCCACTCGCGCAAAGGCCCATCGAC
>JAFGEY010000248.1 GCA_016931365.1 Anaerolineae bacterium | reverse complement strand
CGGCTCGTCCTGCCCCTTGATATCGATCAGATTGACGATCAACTCGCCCCGCTCATGATACCAGAAGGCAATGTGCTCGCCATCCGGCGACCAGGCGATATCCTCGATTTCGGCGGCTTGACCCGCTTTGTATACCTCAACAAGTTCTTTGCCTTCGCTGTTGATCACCCATACACCGGGCAGCATACCATCCGAACTTCTGATAAAGGCGATCCGCTGGTCGTCCGGCGACCAGGTCACATTGTCGACGCATTGGTTTTCCTCAGCGCCCAACAGCGGACGCGCGTTAACCCCATCGGGACGGACGATCCACAGTTCGCAGTTGCGGTGAAAGGCAATCCAGTGCCCATTGGGCGACCAATCCGGCCGGACATCGTTGGAATCGCCTTCGGTGACCTGTCGCATGTCGGAACCGTCGGCGTTCATGATGTACAGTTTGTGGTCGTATATCGGCCCTTGTTGCATTCCGGCGCTAAAGACGATCTGCGCGCCGTCGGGCGACCAGGCTGCTCCGCTGACCTGGGGAAATTTGCCCTTATCCAGCACACGCACGACCTTGTTGGTGGCGAGTATATGGACACAGAGCGTGGTTTGTTCTTCCCCTTCGCAGCCAACCACCAGCTTGGGCGATTCTCCCTCTATGGGCGGCTGAGGCTCAACTACCCCTTCGACCGGACGGCCCCACTGCGGATTGAAAGAAGCCGTCCACCAGTACGGGAACTCGGTGAGCGGTTGCAGCGGTTCCGACGCGTGCCAGGGACGTATCCAACTCTGCCACTCCTGATCGGTATAAGCGATCTGTTCGTTGTCCGGGCTAAAGACAACCATCCAATTGGTAGCGACCTCTTCAGATCGATGCTCAGTTTCGGCCACCCACGTCGTCGAGCTATCGGCGATCGAGGCGATCCAAACCTGGCGCACCATCGGCCAAGCCCAATCATCGGGGATGGCATTGAACGCGATGCGTTCACCATCCGGCGACCATTGAATATCGATCACAGCCAGCCCTTCCTGGTGCCACAACTCCCGCAGACCGTCCCCATCGGGGTGAACGATGGCCAGCCCGCCGTTGTGGTGAAAAGCGATCCATTCGCCATTGGGGCTCCAGGTGGGGAACGTACACCAACCATCGATGGGCAGCGGATGAATCCACGAACCATCCGCTAGCGCAACGTACAGTTGTGCCGGTTGATCGCTGTCGGGCATCAAAGCGCCCAAAACAAACGCTTCTCCGTGCGGCTCCCAGGCAATCACCCCATCGATCTGAAGATCGAAATCCTGGTACAGTTTTTGGGGCACCTCTTCGCCATCGACGTAAACACATATCCCCTGTCCGTGCCCCTGCCAGTCGCACGGCTCGACCCAACGCCCGTATTCAGGATGCTCACCAGGCGAGACATACTCACCCTGTGTCGGAAGCGCAGCGGTTGCGGTGGGCAACGGGCGGGCCGTCGATGTCGGCTCGCGGGCCACGGCCACCGTTGCCGTTGGGTATTCATCCTCTCGCGGCGCGAAAACGCCGGAAAGGAGCAGCCCGACCGCGATCAAGGCGATTGCGGCCACGCCTCCAGCAACCCAGGCCCACCACGGCATGCGCCGCCTGGGACGAGCAGCGGGTGCGGCTTCGGGTTGGGGTTCGGGCGCTGGCGCGATGGGTATGGCTTCCGGCGCCGGCGGTGGGGTCACATCTGGCGTCTCGGTCACATAGAGCGTCTCAGCCTCGGGTGAAACCGGCTCGACCGGCAGCAGGTCTTCTTCGATCCACTCGAATTTGGGCGGCTCGCGCTCCAGCACCTTGGTGTCCAGTTCGTCAAACTCGAGTGGAACTGAAAAATCGGTTCGCGGTTCGCTCAATGCGCGCTTGAGCGCCTCGGCCATCTGCCCGCAGGAGGCATAGCGATCGGCCGGATTTTTTGCCAGCGCTTTGAGGATCACCAACTCGATTGCCTCAGGAATCGTCGGATTGACCATGCGCGGCAGGGGCAGTGGCTCGGTGATGTGCTTGATCACCACCGCCATCGGCGTTTCGGCGTCAAAGGGCACGCGGCCGGTGAGCATCTCATAGAGCACCACACCCAGCGAATAAATGTCGGCGCGGTGGTCGACCCGGCGTCCCTGGCCCTGTTCGGGGGCCATGTAGGCGGGCGTGCCCACGCCCACGCCGGACGCAGTGAGTTGCGCCGATCCCTCGACAATCTTGGCCAGGCCAAAGTCCATCAACAGCGCCCACTCGCCGCGGTCCATCAACACGTTGGAGGGCTTGACATCGCGGTGGATGATTCCCTGCCCGTGTGCATAGTCGAGCGCCTGCCCAATCTGGGCCACGATCCCGACGGCCCGTTCGGTCGACACCGCGCCGCCGGAAATCAGTTCCTTGAGCGTACCGGCGGGCACATACTTCATCGCAATGTAGGTGAGTTCGCCTTCCTGGCCGAAATCGTAAACGGGGAGAATATGAGGATGTTCCAGCCGGGCCACCGAGCGCGCCTCGCGCACAAACCGTTCGGCAAAACCCTCCTCGTGCGCGTAATAAGGCGGCAGCACCTTGATCGCCACATACCGCTCCAGCGATGGCTGGAACGCCTTGAACACCGTCGCCATGCCGCCGCGCCCCAGCGGCTCGACGATCCGATACTGGCCCAACGTTTGTCCTGTCAAATCTTGCATCGCACACCTCCTATCCCGCACAAATTGGAACTGAACGGAGCTTGGTCGCTCAGAAAGATTTGTGCTCAAAAAAGCAACGAGCTTGTGGGATAGGCCCTCTCATTGCCAATCCCCCAACAAAAAAGCACTCTTATTGTAACACGTTCCAGGAGCAAATTCAAGGTTTGACAATCCCCGTGCTCCATTGTAGAATGTCGGCATGCAAAGAAAGGAGCTTTTGTTATGACACGCGAGATCATTTTCACCCCAAATGCCCCCGCCGCCGTCGGCCCTTACTCACAAGCGGTCAAGATCGGCTTGCTGGTGTACACTGCCGGGCAGCTCGGCATTGATCCAGAAACCGGCAAGCTGGTTGATGGTGGCGTGCAGGCGCAAACCCGCCAGGCTCTCACCAACCTCCAAGCCGTGCTTCAGGCTGCGGGCACCGATCTGGACAATGTGGTCAAGACGACGGTCTTTATGCAGGATATGGGCGATTTCAAGGCCATGAACCAGATCTATGCCGAGTTTTTCCCCCAGCAGCCGCCGGCACGTTCAGCCGTCCAGGTTGCGGCGCTGCCACTGGGTGGATCGGTCGAGATCGAGGCTGTGGCGGCAATCGAGTAGCGGCATGCCGCAATACCTCCAGTACCCGCCAGCAGAATACCCGCAGCCCGGCCCGTTTGACACGCCAGGGCCGCGCATTCTCATCTCCCAATTCAACGGGCACCGCATCTTGCTGCCCGAAGATGGAGAACTCGTCCTGGGCCGCTTTGATCCCGACAGCGAAGAAAAACCGGATATCGACTTGAGCGCCGAAGACCAGGCCGCGTGGGGCATCTCACGCCGCCATCTCAGGGTCATCGGCTGGCGCGGGCAATACGAGATCGAAGATTTGGGAAGCAGCAACGGCACCCAGGTCAATGAAGAGGTCGTGGAGCCTCATACGCGCAAGGGCATCCAGGTCGGCGACGAAATCCGCCTGGGCGGATGCATCTTTTACCTGGGCCATCCTCCCCTCATCTGGCGAACCCCGATCACCGACCTGCAACCCTTTCTCTATGTTACTTTCAACGAGCACTATTACCCTGTGCCGCTCCAGAAAAGCGTGCTCATCGGCCGTGCTGACCCTAAACTGGAGCTGTATCCAGACATCGACCTGAGCAACGAAGAATCCTCCGTTGCTGTCGTTTCACGACGGCACGTGCGGCTCACGCTCAACCGACAGCAGTTTCTAGTCGAGGATCTGGAAAGCAGCTTTGGCACACGGCTCAACGGGGAAAAAGTCTACAGCGGGATCAAGATACCCATCCATCCCGGGCAGCACCTTTGGCTGGGCGGATATACGATTGCTTTTGATGCAATTGAAAAACCCTGAATCAACCGGCAACGAAAAAGCCCTGTCTTCAGGTTTCAAAGCGAACCTGAAGACAGGGCTCTGGGTTTTGCTCGTGAGCGAGGCCGCTCATAAACAGTCCTGATCTCGATCAGGACTGATCTTTTTCTGCAACAACAGAGGCCAGGTCGATCGCTGTGGCAGCAATAGGCGCAAGCAGCATCAACACTTCCAGATCCTTGTCACTGAAAGGATGTCCCGAAAACTTGTTCACCATCTCGATCACCCCCAAAACGCGCCCCCGGCTGATCAACGGCACGCCAGCCAGAGATTCGGTGCGAAAATGGAAAAGCATATCGACGGCAGCATAGAACCGCTCATCTTGCTGGACGTTGTTGGCGATCACTGGCTCCCCGTGGGCCATCACCCACCCGGCAACGCCGGTATCGGCAGGCATGCGGTGTCCCTGCAAGGTTTCAGCCAGATGGCCGCGCACGAGCACAAAAACCAGCTCGTTCGTGTCCCCATCAAACAAAATCAGCGAACCATCTGCAGCATCGACGACACACAGCGCTTCATAAAGAATGCGATCCAACAACGGCTGCAACTCAACACGCGTATCGAGATGGGAGATCACTTGCTGAAGCCCGCGCAACGATTTGAGCACGTCTTTGATCCCCGACATTTCTTCGCTCAGTTGGTCATTGGCCGCGCGCAAGCGCTGATTTTCTTCTTGCAAAAAACGCAGTGTCGTTGACGTTCCCGTCAGACCTTCCATATCAACTCCCTCATCGATAAACACTCTCAATAAAGCACTTGATCCCGTTAACAATTCCCTCGGTGACCAGGTCTTGCCGATGTGTAAGCAAATAACGATCGGCTCCCATAAAGCCGATCTCAATGATCGCACCCGGCGTCTGCGGCGCGATCTCGTAAAAGGCATGGTATTCGGTCATATCAAAGGTAATGCTGTTGCGATGAACCTGCAATCCGGTCGATTCACGATATTTACTGATCAGACAAGAAACGAGTGCATCTTCGATGTCCGGCACCAAGCTCGAAGACACGCGCGCGACCTTGAACCCGGTGGCCTCAGGCACGTTGCACGCATCGGTGTGAATCGAAACCAGGGCAGCGGCCTGGTAGCCGCTTAATTTAGGCGAAAATTCGGCCAGCATTTCGGCACTGTACCCGGACATTGCCAACTGCGAAACCACCCGTTGGGCAATGTCGATGTTGATCTCGACCTCCATCAGCCCATCGTCACACACCGCACCAGCATCGTTCTGCCAGTGCCCGGCCACAATGCCAATTTTAAGCGGCACCGCGCCAGGTGTGCTCTGCGCCAGCGCAGTCTGGGTCAGCGCGGGTATCGGCGTGCCGTCAGCCTGGATCGGCACAGCGGTTGGAATGAGCGTTTCGTTCGGCGGCGTTTGCAGCGTTGCCAGGCGGGTTGCCATCGGCAGAGTCGGCGAAGCAGCCAACTCGGGATAGCGCAGCGCCCAGACGATGCGCGCCCCCATATAGATCAATGCAACCAGGATGATCACCAGCGCCGCGATCAAAACCCGTTGCACCCCCTCCAGCACATTTCGACGTAGCAGCGACATAGTTTAGAATTAACTCCGGTCACTGGCCGGGCAAAAAGGAAATTGGGTTGCGCAGCACACCGTTGTAACGAACCTCAAAGTGCAGGTGCGATCCGGTTGAACGTCCGGTGCTGCCGCGCGCGCCGATCTGCTGCCCCCGCTGCACCGACTGGCCGACATCGACCGTAAAACCGTACAGGTGCGCGTAATAGGTTACAAAACCGTTGCCGTGATCGATTGCCACCAGATTGCCATATCCGGTGCTGTCCCACGAAGCATAGACCACATACCCCGAATCAGCCGCTACGACAATGTCGCCGTGCGCACCGGCGATATCGATCGCCTTGTGAAACTCCCAAAAGCCCTGAGAAATATAGCCCCCGACAGGCCAGATGAAACTTCCCGCACCCCGTGCGGCATTATCAGGCACTGTAATGGTAACCTTGTGGACGTAGCGGGGCTTGAAAGGTTTGACGCCGCCCGGCACAATCAGGGTTTGTCCCGGCGAAATCTGGTAAGGTTCAAACTCGAATCCGTTATAGGCGCAGCCGGTAATGGCAGCCACATCGACCTTGAACTTGTCGGCAATCGCTTCCAGCGTGTCCCCGGCGGCGACGGTGTGATACACGCCGTCGATGGGCAGGATAATCAGCACCTGACCGATGTACAGCAGGTCGGGCGCATCTTCAAGCTCCGCGTTGGCCCAGATCAACGTATCAGGCCGCAGCCCAAACTGGCTGGCGATGGTGGACACGTTGTCTCCGGCGCTTACAGTATACGTGATCACCTCGCGGCGCTGGCGCTCAAGAATGATCGTGTGCGGCACCGGGGACTGGAGCAGGTCTTGCATCTGGCGCAAAACCACCGCTTGCGGCGATGGCGACGGTTCGTCAGATGCGGCAGGCAGAATAGACTGGCGCACTCCGCCGCGCGTACTGCGCGTCACATCGGTGTTCGCTCGCGGCGGTGTGGTCGGAGCAGCAGTCGGATCGCCCAAGCGCACCGAGATGGCGTATTGAGGTAACACCCACGCGCGCCCTTCCAGCACCACGACGATCAACAACAGCACAACCAGGTGTAACAGGCTCCGTCCCATCAGGGAACGCAGTATCACCTGTGCCCATTGCCGGCGCACATTGAGCCAATTCAGACACAGTCGATAAGGTGGGATTTTGTCCACCGACATAGATCGTTCCTTTGCGTCAGACGCCCCCACGATTGAGCATGGCCAAAAATTCGGCGTTGTCTTTGGTCCCGGATATACGATCGAGCAGCACCGACGTTGCATCGGCGATGTCGTATCCGGCCCCACCAGGTTGAGACGCCATCAACTGCGCTAACATCCGTCGCATTAACCATACCTTAGAAAGGGCATCTTTGTCAAGTAGCAATTCTTCGCGACGGGTGCCCGAACGTTCGATGTCGAAGGCCGGGTAAATGCGGCGTTCAGCCAGGCGGCGATTAAGGTGAAGTTCCATATTGCCAGTGCCTTTGAACTCTTCGTAGATCAGATCATCCATCCGGCTGCCTGTGTCGATTAGGCACGCAGCAATGATCGTCAGGCTGCCGCCTTCTTCGATGTTTCTTGCCGCGCCGAAAAAGTGCTTGGGGGGATACAACGCCGCTGGATCCATACCACCGGAGAGGGTGCGCCCGCTCGGGGGCACGATCATGTTGTACGAACGGGTCAGACGGGTGATCGAGTCGAGCAGAATCACCACATCGCGCCCACCTTCGACAAGGCGCTTGGCCCGATTAAGGGCCATTTCGGCCACGCGCACGTGATCGCGTTCCGGCTCGTCAAAAGTCGAAGAGATCACCTCGGCATCGACCGAGCGGTCCATATCCGTCACTTCTTCGGGACGCTCGCCGATCAGACAGACCATCAGGTGCACGTCCTGGTAGTTTTTGGTGATGCCGTTGGCGATTTGCTTCAAGATCGTCGTTTTACCTGCTTTAGGTGGGGAAACGATCAGTCCGCGCTGCCCGCGCCCGATAGGGCTGACCAGGTTGATCAGTCGCGGCGCAATGGGCCGTTTGCCCATCTCCAGGTCGAAGAGCTGATCGGGGAAAATGGGGGTCAGTCGTTCAAATCTGGGTCTGAGCTTGGCCTCTTCGGGATCGAGCCCGTTGACCGCATCGATACGTAAAAGTCCGAAATACTTTTCGCTCTCTTTGGGCGGGCGCACTTGGCCGATCACCACATCACCGGTGCGCAGCCCAAAACGTCGTATCTGCGATTGAGATACATAAACATCCTCTGGAGATGGCAAAAAGCCATTCGGACGCAAAAAGCCCAGGCCTTCTTCAACAATATCCAGCACACCGCCGCCAAAGTCATACCCTTGCTGCCCGGCCTGTGTGCGCAGCAAGGCCATGATCAGATCATATTTTTTGAGCCTGCTAAACCCAGACGTGCCCATTTCGCGCGCCATATCACGCAGGTCTTCAAGCGTCTTTGCTTCTAATTCGCCAAAACTTAACATTGAAATCACTCCCTATCCCGAATAAATTGTAACTGAATGCAGATGTATTATATCCGCCGCTTTTGCCATCCAGAAAGCCCTTGCACAAAACACAAGAACTTTGCGAGACAGGCACTAAATTTATCAGTCTTGCTGGACCGAACTCACATTGTTATGAAACAGGTATACGATCACGTCGCCCCGTTGTGCAGCCGGCAGGACGACACATCATCTTGAAATTAACGGCTTGTGGGAAGTATGTGGAAAACAAACGTTCTGAGGGTCCAATCTGCCACCGATTTGGAGCTTTTTACGTCACTGTGGTGATTGCCTAACCGATACGCCAAGTACCCGATGACAAAAGCACACTGTGTGCCTTTAATCGATCCAGGTAGTTACGGAAAAGACGGCAAACACCCATCCGACGCTACACATTGTTGCCTTTGAAGGTTTTGAGAGCTGAGATGGGGCAAAATCAAAGAGGTTCATCAAAACGTACCCGGATCAACGAACTCTAGCGTGCAACTTGGAGCTAGAAAATAATTTGTCCGGATTGGCATTCATCCCTAAAGGAAATGGTAGATAAAAATTAAAAGTAATATTTACATTATAACACCTTTCCAGGCTCGCGTCAAATACAGTTGACAGGACATCGCGAGTCGATTACAATCAAAAGAGAAAGGCTGCTGCACCTCTTTCAACCCACAGCAAAATCGCCACCGCATCGACCGCCGTTCAAAAGCAGGCGTTATCCAATCTGGGCACAACACCGGGGGGATCAATATGAGCCGACGCGATGACCTGGAAGCCTATATTCGAGATTCATACGACATCATTCGCGAGTACGAGCGTGAAGTCCAGTTTGCAGACCAGCCAGAAAAGTGTGTCCGCGCGCGGCGCGAACTCGACAAACACTGGAATCTGGTCCACGGATACCTTGATGAGTATACGCGATTGACCCATTCTGCGCTTCCACCTGAATTGAATGAAATCGCCGCGCACTTTGGTTTTCCTCAAGATGTTGTTGAATATCATCCAGCTTTAAAAAGTTCCTCCGACATACAGGCCGAGCCGACTCAGACGCCGAAAAAAATCGGCAAATATCAGATCATCGACACATTGGGCAAGGGAAGTATGGCTTATGTCTACAAAGCCTACCATCCCAACTTGAAACGCCATGTGGCGATCAAAGTACTGCACAGCCAACAGGCCGACAACGTTGAATTTCTCGACTACTTTCGACACGAAGCCGCCGCCATCGCCCGGCTGCGCCATCCCAACATCGTCCAGGTCTACGACGCCGATTCGGAAGGCGATTTGCACTATATGGTCATGGAGTTGGTCGAGGGAACCACGCTAAAAGACGAACTGGATGCACACAGACAGCGGGGCGAAACCTTTCCCTTCGACCTCACCGTGCGCGTGATCGGCGCACTGTCCGACGCCATCGACTGTGCGCACTCGCGCGGAATCATCCATCGCGACCTCAAACCGGCCAACATCATGTTCACGCCGGAGGGTCAGGTTGTGCTGGCCGACTTTGGCATCGCCCGCATCATCGATGCCGCGCGCGAAACCAATTTGGATTTTTTCTTCGGCACTCCAGCTTACACTTCGCCAGAGCAGGCAGAAGGCAAACCAGGCGATGCGCGCAGCGACATCTATGCGCTCGGTGTTATCCTATATGAAATGGTGACGGGACACCTCCCTTTCAGCGGCGAGCCGTATCAGGTGCTGCTCAAGCACCTCAAAGACCCGCTCCCCCTGCCCAGAACCTTCAAACCCGATGTGCCCTTGGCTGTCGAACAGGTCATCCTTAAGACACTGCAAAAAGCTCCGGACGATCGCTACCAGACGGCAAACGACCTGCGGCACGCACTTGAGCAGGCCACCCAAGTGCGCATCGAGTTAACCACGGCCATGTTGCTGCGACCTGTTTTTCAGACACAATCGTTGGACACTATGCCGATCGCTCCACAGCCTAACCCACTGGATACGCCGGTGGCTAACGTCGGTGCGCAGCCTCCTGCGCGCAACGCCCCTTTTCAGGCGCCCGCAGATAACGCGCAATTTGTCGGGCGACGACAAGAGTTGGCCGATTTTCTGCGCATGATGATCCGCAGCCAGCAGCAAAACACGACCTGCCTGGCGGGGATGGGTGGCATCGGCAAGACGTCGCTGGCGATTCACATCGCCCATCAATTGCGCGACCGCTTTGTCGACGGCGTGCTGTGGGCCAATGCCAGGACCAGCGATCCGCTGGCGATCATTGACAGTTGGGCGCGCGCCTACGACTGTGATTTCAGTGGCCTGCCCGACCTGGCCAGCCGCGCCACTGCCCTGCGCGGCATCCTGGCCGACAAGCGCCTGCTGCTCATCCTCGACGACGTCCAGAGCATCGAACAGGTGCAGCTTCTCGTCCCCGGCAGCTCTCACTGCATCACCCTGCTGACCACGCGCGACCTGGCCCTGGCCACCGCATTGAACGTCCACATCTATCCCCTGTCGGCGCTCAACCCGCTGGAAAGCCGCCAGTTGTTGATACGCCTGCTGGGCGAAGAACGGGTGATGTCCGAAAAAGATGCTGCCGACGAGATTTGCGACCTGCTCGGCCACCTGCCGCTGGCAGTCGAGATCGTCGCACAGCGCTTGGCCTCGCGCAAACGCTGGCCGCTAGCCGACCTCGCCGAACGGCTGCGCGACGAGACGCGCCGGCTCTCCGAACTCCAGATCAGCGATCACCAGGTGCGGGCCTCGTTTGAGAGCAGCCTCGACACACTCGACGAGAGCCTGCGTCACAGTTTCGCCCTGCTCGGTGTGTTTGAAGGGAGGCCATTCACACTGAATGCCTTTGTCGCCGTAGCCGGCCTGGATCGCTGGATGGCCGAAGACGACCTCTATGCGCTGCTGGCGCTGTCGCTGGTGGGCGAGTTCGGCGAAACGCACTACCGGCAGCACCCGCTGTTGGCCGATTTCGCGCGCGAACAGTTGGCCCATGCACGGCCCGCCTACGAGCGGATGGTGCGCTATTACCTGGACTATGCCGTCGCACACCAGAAAGAATATGCTCTGCTCGACCAGGAGTGGGATAACCTGATGGCCGGGATGAAAATGGCGTACGAGCAGGAATTGTGGCCGGTGGTGATCGAGTATGCGGAGGCGTTGACGGACATCTGGTTTGCGTGGGGGCGGCTGTCGGATGCGCGGCGAGGACTTGAATGGGCCATCAAAGCAACCATTGCACTAGAAAACATATCAGGTCGGGCTTTGTTTACACTGCAAAAGGGGCGGGCATGCATCCGCCAAGGCGATTATGACCAAGCTGAGAGCTATCTTGGACAGAGCCGAACCCTTTATGATCAAATCAAAGATGCAAGTGGGGAGATCAACGTGATCTATGAGCTGGCCGAAATTGCGGCAGAGCGGGGTCAATTTGACCGGGCACATCAGATGTTAATCCAAGGTTTGGAGAGGTTGAATCAAGACATCCCAGATCACTCGACCAAAGGGGCAATCCTGTACAAACTTGCGGACACAGAATATGCACAGGGACATTTTCAGCAAGCACAAGACCTGGCCCAAGAAGCATTTGAGATAAGAAAAACTCATAACGACTGTACAGGTGAAATACAAACGCTGCGCCTGTTAGCGGACATTGCCATTTCCTGCAAAGACTATTCTTTGGCAGAGACATTCTGTAACCAGGCGCTGACGGCCTGTGAATCCATCCAAGAGAAACGCGAAATGGCCCTCGTGCTGTACAGTTTGGCGACTGTGCATTATTACGGACATCGGTTCAAGCAAACTGGAAACCTCGAACTGGCCAAAGAGTATGCCGATCAAAGCCTCCATCTTTTTACCAATATGGGTGACCAGCGATCACAAGCTCAAGTTCTCTGGCGGCTCAGCCAAGTTGAGGCAACACTCGGCGCATGTGACTCAGCTCTGGACAAGGGCCAACAGAGTTTCGATCTGTGCGTCAAGCTGCAAGACCTTTGGGGCCAGATTTTCCTGCTCTCACATCTGGGCGATCTGTATCTAGGCCTGGCAAGACCTACTCGAGCATACAATGCTTTGAACGCCGCACTCGAACTGGTTGGAGAAGGCGAGCATCCACTCAAGGCATCCCTGCTCGATCGCCTGAAGCAGTTGAGCGAACACCCGGAAGGCGCTGAGCCTTAAAAAAAACCGTCCTGTATCGATTTCAGATACAGGACGGTTCGTTTTAACACCAATTTAAATAGCTACGGGATGATCCAGCGACCATTGCCATAGGTATTCCACCCCTCGGCGATGAACACATCGATCCACCAGTTGCCGACTGGATCAACTGAGAAGAACGGTTGCGGCCAATCGATTAACAGGTTGCTAATATAGTTTGTGCGCGCAATTTGATTACCATCCAATCCGCTGGTGTCACAATCGATATCCAGTTCTGGCACAGTGCCAACCGGGTTAAGGCGATTTGCATAGTGATCATAAAGCAACTGCTGAACCACTTTTACTTCGCCGCTGACCGCTTCGCCGTTGACCTTTTCACTTTCAACTTTTTGGACTGCAATTGCAGCAGGTACATTGTTCCTGACATATTTCCACCACGACGCACTGTCCCACGGACTTGGCGGATTGTCCGGGAAAAGGGCCAAGAATTCGTCCGCGAGGCGATCCAATGGCTTGCCATCATTTTTGTTTCCTTCTGAAACGGCTTCCGCAATCTCTATTCTTTGGTTATTGTCCACCTGAAACGTCCCACGATCCGCTAAGGGCCTTCCTTGCTCTTGCTCGCGCTTTTCAACTCGCTGTGTCCACAGCTTTTCCAGTTCGCTAGCCCAGGGCATTGGACCTGGATTCCCTGCTTGATTCCACTTTTTATGCAAGATGCGCGTGTAAATCCGGGGCCGCACGATCGGTGTGGCATGGTGATCGTCGCCCTTGGTAAACTCGTCCGGTTCTTTTTCAACCTGCATATCCTGAAAATCCAAGGCCATCACCGGGCCAGCGACTGCGCACCCGTACATATCCGCAAAGGCTTCTTCCAACCATTCGAAGCGATATTTTGGTTCTTCGGGTATTCGCGTCTTGAATTTACTGCGGAGTCGTGTTCCGCCTGCAGAGCATCCACGCCTGTACACATAATGTCCAATCTCGTGCGGGATGGATAGGAAGTCCTGTTTGAAGCAAATAGCACTGAACGGAATGCCTATTAACGCAACATTGGCGTAAGGAATAATACGTATCGAGGAAACTTTTTCAAAGTAGGTGAGCACCGTCGTATCCTGGCTGATCCAACCTGCGTTGATCGCCGGCTGAAGCGCATCCCAGGCGAGGCAATCTGCGGTTGCTAGAGCAGCCAGCATTGCACCATTTCCTTGTTGCTTCTGGATACACGCTGCCCGGCGGTGATCTGCCGCGATCTGAATCGCCTGCATATCATAGGAAATCTGGCCGATAATACAGTGAAAAAGGAAATCGAGCGGATACTCGGGCACCTCGATCAGGCCGTGTGATGTCACAAAACCCCGATAGAAAAAATTGAACTGGCCAGCAGCAAATCGTCGCAAGCAGCGAATGAGCGTGAGCAGAGTTGTCTTGCGCATAGCTTGCCCGCACGTCTCCACAGAGGGCAAGTCATCGATAAAAGCCGCCATCGCTTTCATTTGACTGTCTAGGCACTCCCAGCGCGCCTTCCAAACATCGAAACCTACCGGCACGATCCTGTTTTCCATCGCAAACGCTCCTTTCTCTGAAAAAATTATCACCATCCACTTCATTATAATACAAAATCATTTCGAATGTCAATAGTTTGTTTAATTTTACATAAAACAAAATAAATTTCTCTGACGAATCTATTTCAGACCCAAGTTTATTGATATACTCTCCGCACACAAAACCAAACAAGCCCCTCTTGCGAGGGGCTTGTCCATTGTATGCTGATTTATCCGGCGCTCAAGCACGCAGCGTTGCGCCGAGTTTGCGCTCCAGTTGTCTGACGATCCTGGCCCGGATCTTGGCCGCGTCCTGATCGGTCAGCGTCTTTTCTTCCGACTGGTAAGTGAGCGCATAAGCCAGGCTCTTGTTGCCCGCGCCGATCTGTGCGCCGCGATACACATCAAACAACGAGATGCCGCGCAAAACCGCGCCCCCGGCTTCGACAATGGCCTCGTACACCTGCACAGCCGGCACATCCTCATCGACCACTAGGGCCAAATCTTCGTACACCGGCGGGTGGATCGACGGCGTTTGCGCCGGGACCAGACGGCCCCAGACGGCAAGCAGCAGGTCCAGGTCAAATTCAAGCGCGCACACCGGCTGATCGGGCAGCCCAAACGCCTCGCGCACGGCGGGATGGAGTTCGCCAACCACGCCGACTGACTGCCCGTCCACCGACACCTGCGCGCAGCGGCCGGGATGGAATGCGACGTGCTCACCGCGCACCCAGGTCACACCTTGCAGCTGCAGTCCTTCGACCAGTGCCTCAACCACACCCTTGAGGTCGTAGAAATCGACCATCTGGCGATCCTGCCCCTTGAGCCAGCTCGAAGCCTCGCGCGGGCCGGTCATCGCCACGCACAAGTAACGCGGCTCGTCGGGCAAGGTCTGCCCTTCCCGTGGCAGGTACACGCTGCCGATCTCGAATACAGCCACGCGATCCAGGAAACGCAAGTTGCCGCGCATCGTGTTGAGCACGCTCGGCAGCAAAGTCCGGCGCATGTGCACCCGGTCGCTGGTCAGTGGGTTGCGGATGGCAATGTACTGTCCCGCATCCACAGCCTCGCCTCCAGGCAAGAGTTTGGCGTCATCGCCGGTATCGACCATCGAATAAGTGATGATCTCATCCAGCCCGCAACGCACCAGCAGATCGCGGACGCACTCCGCCCCTTCCAGATGGACGTTGCGGCGCTGCGGCGGCATCTCGTCGGCGATCAGGGTGCAAGGGAAGCGATCATAGCCGTGCATGCGCCCGACCTCTTCGACCAAATCGACCGGGATGTCAACATCCAGGCGATAGTCAGGCACGACCACGTGAAGCGTCTCGCCGTCCTGCACAACCTCGAATTCGAGTGAGCGCAGGATGCGCACTACCTCATCCTGCGCGATGCCGATCCCCAGGCTGCGCTGCACCAGACCGAGCGGCAGATCGACCGTTTTGGCCGGCTGCCGGCCTGGGTACAAGTCGCCGAATACCGGGACGACTGCACCGCCACCCAGTTCGGCCATCAGGTAGGCCGCGCGAGCCGCCGCACGCACGGACAGTTCGGGGGCCACCCGCTTGCCAAAGCGCGAGCTGGCTTCGGTAACCAGTTTGAGCTTTTGCGCCGTGCGCCGGTTGTTGAGGAAATTAAAGTTGGCCGCTTCGAGCAGCACATCGGTTGTCGATTCACTGACCTCGCTTTCCTCGCCGCCCATCACCCCGCCGACGGCGATCGAGCCGCCGCCATCGGTGATCATCAGCATTTCAGCATCTAGCGCGCGCTTTTCGCCGTCGAGGGTGGTCAATACCTCGCCCTCGCGGGCGCAACGCATACTGATCGCCGGTTTGGACTCGCCAGGGCGCGGGCGCAGCCGGTGATAGTCAAAGGCGTGCAAAGGCTGCCCCAGTTCGAGCATCACATAGTTGGTGATGTCAACGATATTGTTGATCGGGCGCATCCCGGCGCGGACCAACCGCTGCTGCATCCAGAACGGCGATGGGCCGACTCTGACGCCGCGAATCAGCGCTGCCGTGTAACGCCCGCACAGGTCGGGCCGGACGATTTCCAGTTCGACGAAATTGGCGTTGGGGGTCAAGCGGACGCTATGCGCCTCGACCATTTGAAGCACGTCGCGCCGCAGCGGCTTATCATAGAGCGCTGCCACCTCGCGGGCGATGCCGACCACCGCGTGCAGGTGTCCGAACGCGCCCTTGATGTCGAAATCGAGCACCGCATCGCCCAGATAATCGACCAACGGCATGCCGATCGGGGCGTCTTCCGGCAGATAGAGGATGCCGGTGTGCTCATCGCTGAGGCCCAGTTCCTTTTCCGAGCAAACCATCCCCTCGGAGCGAATGCCACGAATTTTGCCCGCCTTGAGTTTGAGCGTGCTGCCGTCATCCTTGTGCCCGTCGATCAGCGTTGCACCGACGGTGGCAAAGGCGATCTTGAGCGGGCGCGCAGGCATTCGGCCCAACGCTTCGTTGGATTCATATTGCTTGACATTCGGCGCGCCGGTAACGACGGTCAGCGGTTCGCCCGCGCCGTAATCGACCACGGCCAGACAGAGCCGGTCAGCGTCGGGATGGGGCCGGACATTGACGATCTGGCCGACGAAAATGTGCTCGCGGCTCCACTCGGCGCCGATGTATTCTATCGTTTCCACTTCCAGCCCGGCCAGCGTCAGGCGCGTCGCCAGTTCTTTCACCGGTACGTCGATATCGACATAATCTTTTAACCATGAAAGCGGTATTTTCATCGTTTTATCCTTTCAAACAACCCGTTGCATTTGCTATTCGCTAAAACTGTCTCAAGAAACGCAGATCGTTGGCATAGAAATTGCGAATGTCGTTGATTCTGTACTTGAGCATCGCTGGGCGCTCGACACCCATGCCAAAAGCGAACCCGCTCCACTCGTCCGGGTCATAGCCGCCGTTGCGCAGTACGGTCGGGTGGACCATCCCTGCGCCGGCGATTTCGAGCCAGCCGCTGTACTTGCACACGCGGCAGCCCTCGCCCCGGCAAAGAATGCAGTCCATATCCGCTTCGACGCTCGGCTCGGTGAATGGAAAGTAGGAGCCGCGAATACGGATACGGCGCTCGGGCCCGTACATCTGCCGCGCAAACTCGGTCAGTGTGCCGATCAGATCGGTCATGGCAATGACGCGCCCCACGGCCAGCCCTTCAAGCTGATAGAATTGATGTTCGGAACGAGCCGTGATCTGTTCATAGCGGTAGCATTTGCCGGGCAACACTACACGAATCGGCTGCGGACAGTATTCGCGCATAGCGCGAATCTGCCCCGGCGAGGTGTGCGTGCGCAACACCACGTCCTGCTTGCTTTCGACCCAAAAGGTATCCCACATGTCCCGCGCCGGGTGATAGAGTGGGATGTTGAGCAACCCAAAGTTGTATTCGTCCGTCTCTACGTCGGGCGCTTCGTAAACCTGGAAGCCCATCTGCGCAAAGATGGTGTAATACTGGCGCAAATTCTGGGTGGTGATGTGCAGTCGTCCCGGCGTCACCGGACGGCCCGGCAGGGTCACGTCGATCGCGTTGGCAGCCAACGATGCAGCCAGTGCGGCCTCTTTGAGTGCCGCTTCTTTGGCCTCAAAGGCCGCGGTGAGCGCCTGCTTGACCTCGTTGACTGCCTGGCCCACTTGAGGACGTTCTTCGGCCGGCAGTTGGCCCATCCCGCGCAAAAAGGGCGTCAACGCGCCTTTTTTGCCCAGGTAGGTTTGATCCCAGACGCGCAGTGCGTCGATGTCTGCGGCTGCTTCCAGCTCGGCCAATGCACTGGCCTGCAATGCATGCACTTGCTCTAACATGGGTTCCTCCTTGATCTTGATTCGCTCTGTAGACACAAAAAACGCCCTCATCCCAATAGGGACGAGAGCGTTTGTCTCCCGTGGTACCACCCTGGTTGACCGGCACAGCCGGCCCACTCTATTCACCGACGTTGAAAATGCTGTCGCATTATCGAATCGGCCGCCCCATTAACGCTGGGCCTGCGGAGCAAGTTACTGACTGGTTTTACCAGATTCGCTTGTCGGCTCGGGAGCGAATTCTGCGTTTTCCACCGGGCGGGGCTCTCAATCGATGACCCTGCCTCCCTGTCGGTTTTGGGGATTAAAAAGCAATCCCGCGCAAATGTTCTCCGTCATTGCCTTTATTGATATGTTTCTATTATCCTACAAAAGCCGGGTTTTGTCAACTTTTTTTTTGCTCGGCAGCATCCACTGCAGCGGGCAAATATTTACAATTTCTTTACACTTCATCCGGGCATTTTATGATAATATAGATTACGATGGATGATCGCGCTCCCGTTGGCCTGTACGCACGCATCTGCGTCGGCGAAAACCAGCATCAAGGTTCGACCAAGCCTCATCCACCATTATTCGACATAAGGAAAAGCCGGTGTCAACACAGACTCGCACCATTATCGTCGTTAACGACGACCCAGATCAGGTTGATGTCCTGAGATCTGCTATTGAACAAGATGGCGTTCAGGTTGTCAGTTTTTTCAATGCCCAAAACGCACTGGATTACATCCGGCAACATCCGTCTGTCGACCTCATTGTAACCGATCTAAACATGGTTGGCATTGACGGCTGGCAATTCTGCCGCTACCTTCGCTCGCCCAACTACCCACAGACCAACAAAACGCCAATCCTGGTCGTATCGGCGACCTTTGCCGGGGGAAATGCACCCAACATTGTGCGTGATATCGGCGCTGATGCTTTTTTGTCCGTCCCGTTCCGCGTCAAGCAGTTGCGGCAGACGGTTTTCGATCTGCTCGAGCGCCAAATCAAGTCTAGTGCGCCGACCGTGCTCCTGATCGATGCCGATGCCCAAGAACGCCATGCTTTGTCCGACGGTTTTGAGGCGCATGGCTACCAGGTCACCCAGGCCGACGACGGCGATCAGGGGTATCAATGGTCCAAAACCCACCATCCCAACCTGATCGTGATCCATCATACACCGCCGCGCATTGATGGCGCCGCCCTGCTGCCCACATTCAAAAGCCTTTCTCAAGAAGACAAGGCGGAGCAGTCTGAAACACAGCCCGCCGCCTCGATCATACTCATCGTCCTCGATCCATCTGAAGTGGAGATTGCCTCGCACATGCTTCAGCGCGGCGCCGATGCCTGCATCTACAAACCCTTTGACGTGATCCAACTGATCGACCGGGCAATCATGGTCAGCCGCGAACGTGCCGTCCAACATGTCGAGAGCATGCTCGAAGCGCGAACACAAGAAGCGCTGCGCAACGCCGAACGCATACGACAATTAAACGAAGTCTTTGTATCGTTGGGATCCAACCCGGCATCAAATATCCAGACACTGACCGAAACTGCCGGGCAACTGCTGAATGGCTCTTTTGCATTTCACAGTATCGTCGCAGGAAATACTATTCGCATCGTCGCCGAATGGCAAATGCCTACGTTGGCAGGAGAAACGCTCGTGTATCAAGACGCGCCTTGCAGCGAAATACTGACCGCTCCAGACGCCGCGCCGGTCACGATCCACGACTTACACAGCTCAGTTTACGCTCAAACTTTGCCAGTTATTAAGCAGTATGATATGCAAACACTGGTCGGCTGTCCGGTGTCGGTAAGTGAGCAACGCATTGGCACAATCTGTGTGCTTTACAGCCAGGATCATACGCTCACGCCCGAAGATTTGAATACGCTGCAACTGCTCTCGCGCGCCATCGGACAGCAAACTCAGATCCAGCAGCGCAACCGCGAACTGGCCCTACTCAACGACATCAGCCGAATCATCGCCTCTACGCTGTCATTGGATGAAATGCTGCTCAAACTCGAACAAGAGACCAAGAACCTGGTCAATGCCGAAGCGTGCGCCATCGCCCTGGCCGACGTGACCACAAACGAACTGATCGTCCGCCAGATCGACGCTGTCTATTCTGGAGCGATGGTCGAACACCGCATCAAGCCGGGCCAGGGTATTGCTGGGTGGGTCGCTCAACAAGGCAAGTCCCTACTTGTGACCAATCCGGATGACGAGGATCATCCTCCCCTGCAATCACACGACCACGTCGGCGTGATTTTCAAAGACATTATCTGTGCCCCGTTGATCGTCCAGGAACGAACTATCGGTGTCCTGGAGCTGTTCAACAAGCGCGAAGGGCAGTTTACCGACAACGATCTGCGGTTGATCGAATCGGTGGCCGCACAGGTTGCTTCGGTGATCGAAAATGCCCGCCTGCACGAAGCGACATGCAGCGAACTGGTCGAGCGCACCCGCGCTGAAAAAGCCCTGCGCGAGAGCGAACGCAGGTTGCAAACCTTTATCAATGTAACGCCCGACCTGATCTTTCTCAAAGACGTCGATCTGGCCTACCAACTGGTCAACAACGCGCTGGCCCATCACCTCGACATCGATGCACAAACCGCTATCGGCAAGACCGATCACGAATTGGTCTCCTCGGTCCAGGCCGTCGAAAATCGACAAAGCGACCAGCAGGTGCTGGACACCGGCCGCGCGGTGCATTTTGAAAAACAAACTGGGAATCGCGTGATCGAAGTACACAAAATACCTGTTTTCGACGACGACGGGCAGATCACAGGCATTGCCGGAGTGATACACGACATTACCGAACGCAAGCAGATCGAACAACAGCGTGCAGAGCGGCAGCGCGAGGAAAGTATTTCCACCCTGGCTGGCGGCATCGCCCACGACTTTAACAATGCCCTGGTGGGCATCGTCGGCAACATCGGACTGCTGAGGATGGATTTCTCAGACGTGCCCGAAGTTATCCAATCATTGAACGCAATGGATCTGTCGGCCCAGCGGATGGTTGAACTGACCAACCAACTACTGGCCTACGCCGGCGGAGGCCAGTACCAATCCTTCCCGATGAACATATCTGCACTCATCGAACAAGCCCTGCAAACAGTGCAGGCGCAGGTACACGCGCCCAATATCGTGACCGACTGTGACCTCTGCCCCGACCTGTGGCGGGCCAATGGCGATCCATCGCAGATCGAGCGGATGCTGGTCAACCTGCTCACCAACGCTTGCGAAGCAATGGCCGAATCGGGCGGCATTCTTTCGCTTAAAAGCGAGAACGTACATCGCCAGGCCTGGCAGTGCGGCTACGGGCAAAGCCTGCCCGGAGGCGACTATATTCACGTCTCGATCCTGGACTCAGGCCCGGGTATCGATGAAACGATCCAGGAACACCTTTTTGAACCGTTCTTTACCACCAAGTTTCAAGGACGCGGGCTGGGGCTGCCAGCGGCGATGGGCGTCGTGCGCAGCCACAAGGGATGCATTCAGATCGAAAGCAAAACAGGAAGAGGGACGACCGTGCACATTTATTTACCGCGCAGTCAGCAACCAACGGCGCAGACTATCGACACCGTTGAGCCAAGCCAGGGCACCATACTCATCGTCGAGGATGACTCGATCGTGCGCAACCTGGCTCAGCGCATCCTCGTCCGCCAGGGGTACAAACTTGTGCTGGCCGGGAGCGGTGAAGAGGCCTTGGACATCTATAGACAGCAGGCCAGTGAAATTGATCTTGTCTTGCTGGACATCGGCCTTCCGCAGATGGAAGGCGACAAAGTGCTAGAGATGCTCAAGGGGCAAAATGCCGGGGTCAAGGTGCTGTTAAGCAGCGGATACGACGAAGCCAGGGCGATCAAGCACGCCCAGATGGACGAATTCACCGGCTTTATTCAAAAGCCTTACTCACTACAATCGCTGCTCGGCGCCGTACAAGAACTGCTCAATTAAGCGCCTGCCGACTAGGACTCGGCAAGCCACCGACGCACCAGGACGAGTTCCTCTTCCCGCGTCGATAGCTGTTCGTCCAGGCGCGCAGCGCGCAGTGTGTGCAAAATCTGCCCAAAGACCGGCCCGGGGGCCAACCCCATCGCCTTGAGGTCCTCGCCGGTCAGAATGGGATGGATGTGGCGATACACCTGCCAATACCGCGTCAGATACGCCCTCACCCGCTCCGAGTCTGACGCGATCCAAGTCACCAGGATTGCCGGGCCGGAGAATGGTTCCAACAGGTCGTACACCTGGCTGGGCGACAAATTTCGTACCTGGAGCGATTCCACTTCACCGCGCAGCCGCGTCACCTGACGCAGCAAATAGGCATCGTCGCTGACGATCTTGATCCGCGCGATCAGCGTTTCCACTTCGACCTCAATCAGCCGGTAGGTCAACAGTGCCAGGTAGAGTTGCGCGATGTTATCTTGGGGATCGAGCATCCCGTGTAGCGCGTCGTATTCCTCTTCTTCCACTCGGGGTTTCCAGTCCGCCTCGTACCACTCACCGAGTACCTCGCGCAAGGTCTGAAATTTCAACTGCACCCAGCCGTTACAAACCAGCGCCGGATGAATCTGGCGCAGCACGCCCAGCGTCTCCATCCGGCACAATCCGGATTCTGGCGCTGTTTCCTGGAGTAGCAGGTACAACTCGTGGCGGATGCGCTCGCCGCTAACCCGAGCCAGTAGGGGCAGCGCGCTGTCAATCAGTTCGCGCGTGCGCGTCTCGATGTGAAAGCCCAGGCGCTGTTCCAGACGCACCGCGCGCAGGATGCGCGTAGGGTCTTCGACAAAGCTCAGTGAATGCAGCACTCGAACAACGCCGTCGCGCAGATCCTGTTCGCCGCCATAAAAGTCGAGCAGTTCGCCATAATGGTTGCGATCGAGGCGCAGGGCCAGGGTATTGATCGTAAAATCGCGGCGGTGCAGGTCTTGTTTGATCGACGAGCTTTCCACCTGCGGCAGCGCCGTGGGGTGCGAATAAAACTCGGTGCGCGCCGAGACAAAATCGAGCGATTCCGGCGAATGACTCGCGTCCTCCGGACGCAGCGCATCCACGGGACGCGAGTCATTCGAATCGTCCAGAATCCACTTGGCGGTGCCAAAACGGGCATGCGAGCGCACCCGCCCGCCACCCTGTTGGGCCAACTGTCGGGCCAAACGGATCGCATCCCCCTCTACCACCAGATCGATGTCCAGGTTTGGACGTCCCAGCAACAGGTCACGCACAAACCCGCCGACGATGTACAGTTTAAAGCCGAAATCGTGCGCGCAGTCGGCGGCCTGCCAAAGCAGTCCCAGCCTGTGTGTGCCGAGCGACTGCTCAAGCATCTGCACGATCTCTCGCCGCCGCGCCGGCGTCTGTGTGCCATTTTGAGCGGCAAAAAGGGTGTTGATCAGATCGGTGCGGGTGACGATGCCCAACACCTGGCCTTCGTCCGACACCACTGGCACCTGCCCCACGCCGCGCTCGGTCATCATCTGCTGCACGGTCTCGATCGAATCATCCGGATGAACGACGATCTCGCCCTTGGTCATATAGGTGTCGATGGCGGCGTGATCCAGCCCCAGACGCAGCGCCCGGTCGATCTCGCGGCGGGACAGGATGCCCACCACCCGCCCGCCATCGAGCACGGGAAAGCCCTCGTGCCCGTAGAGTTGCATCAACTCGTGGGCACGCACCACCGTCGTCGATGGCTGGACGGTGCGCACACCATGGGACATCAGCTCGCGCACAATCACTGCCGGATGAACATCCGTTTCAAGCATATCGAGCAGGCGCGCACGCACCTCCTGGACCGTCATTTCACGGATCAACGCCGCCGAGGCCCGGCTGTGCCCGCCACCGCCAAACGCCGTGGCGATCTCGGCCACGTCGATCGCGTCACCGGTCGAACGAGCGATGAGTTGAACCTGGTCGTCAAACCCGACGATCAGAAACAACCCTGCCGGCTCGAACAGATCGCGCAGGTTATGGGCGAGCACAGAAACCTCTTCCACGTAGCGCCCAAATTCGACGGCAGAAATGATCACCGACTGCCCGGCAAAGGTGTGATTCTCGGCGCTTTCCAAAAAACGCTCATACAGCTCGTGCTGTTCAGGGGTGAGCGGATAGTGCAAAAAATCGTTGGCGATCTCGAGGCTGGCCCCGTGCTCCAGCAGCCAGGCCGCGCAGCGCACATCGCGCGGGGTGGTGGTGAGATAGGAAAGCGATCCGGTATCCTCATAGATGCCCAGCAGGAATAGGGTCGCTTCGATGGGCGAAAGCGCCACCATCTGGGCGATCATCTGTTCGACCAGCAGCGTTGTCGCCGCGCCGACCTCATCACCACAAGAGGTCCAGCCCGGTTTCAACTCGCGCCCAAGTGGATGGTGATCGATGATCTGCACCTGCAAGTTCTTGCTCATGCCCTTGAGTGTGACCATCGCCTGCGTATCAACCAGGATCACGCGCTCAATGTCCACACCGGCCGATTCATCATCGCCGGCAAAGGGCAAATCCTGGACGCTCACAAATGGAAAATCTGCACCGTAAAGAGTGATAAAATTTCGCACATTGCGGTTGACGCGCCGGGGCAGCACTGGCGTCGTGCCGGGGTACAGCCGCGCCGCGCCAAGCAGTGCGGCCACGGCGTCGAGATCGGCGTTTTCGTGGGTCATCACGATGTGCAGGGGCTGTGCAGGCACGGGCAAGTCCTTTCGAGTTAAAACTCGCCAAACAAGCGCGCGGATCGGCGACCTGCCGGCTGCCGATCCGCGACATTAAAAGGTCGATCTGCTAACCAGGTCAGGCGTCCGTGGTTTCGAGCACGGGCGCACTTGGGGCGTCTGCAGAGGAGGCCTCGGCGTCCTCCATCTGATCGTGAAAGACGATCTGATCCTCTTCCACGTCGGCGACGATCTGTCCGACGTGCAGCGTGCCGCCGAGCAGATTGAGCGACAGTGGATTCTCGATGTAGCGCTGCAAGGTACGGCGCAGCGGGCGCGCGCCAAACTGCGGATCGTAGCCGTGATCGGCCAGCCATGTACGCGCTGCGTCGGTCAGCAAAATCTCGACGCCCTGCTCGCGCAGCCGCGCGGTAATTTCTTGCAATTGCAGATCGACGATCTGGCGCATGTGCTCCGGCGTCAGGTTGTGAAAGATGATCGTCTCGTCGATGCGATTCAGGAACTCGGGGCGGAAGGTGCGCTTGAGCTCGTCGCGCATATCCCGACGCATCGCCTTCTCCTCGCCGCCGACGTCGTCGTCCGGGCGTTGAAAGCCGATCGTGCCGCCTTTTTTAAAATAGCGTGTGCCGATGTTCGAGGTCATGATCAGCACTGTATTGCGGAAATCGACCACGTGACCCTGCCCATCGGTCAGGCGGCCCTCGTCGAGGATTTGCAGCAGCGCGTTCCACACGTCGGGGTGCGCCTTTTCGATCTCGTCAAAGAGCACCACCTGGTACGGGCGGCGGCGCACGGCTTCGGTCAGCCGCCCGCCTTCTTCATAGCCTACGTAACCTGGCGGCGCGCCGGTGAGTCGCGAGACGGTGTGTCGCTCCTGAAAGTCACTCATATCGACGGTCAGCAACGCCTCGGCATCGCCAAAGAGAAACCTGGCCAGCGCCTTGGCCATCTCGGTTTTGCCCACGCCGGACGAGCCGAGGAAAATAAAACTGCCGATCGGCCGGCGCGGGTCTTGCAGCCCGGCGCGCGAGCGGCGAATGGCGTTCGAGACGGCGGTGATCGCCTCGTCCTGCCCGACGATGCTTTCGTGTAGGCGCTCTTCCATATGCAGCAGCTTGCTGGCTTCGGTTTCCAGCATGTTGGAGACGGGAATGCCGGTCCACGTTTCGACAACCTGAGCAATATCGGCCACGTCAACGCACTCATCAACGTTTTTCTCGGCCTGCCAGGTCTGGCGCTCTTGCTCGAACTCAGTCTCAAGCTGAAGCCGCTGGCTTTTAACCTCGGCAGCACGCTCATAGTCGCGCGCATCGCCGGCGGCCTGCTCTTCGGCCGCCAGGTGGCGGACCTGCTTTTTCATCTCTTTGAGCGCTTCCGGCATCTGATAGATTTCGATGCGCACCTTGGCCGCCGCCTCATCGATCAGGTCGATCGCTTTGTCGGGCAGACGGCGCTCGGTGACGTAGCGGTGCGAAAGCTGTACGGCGGCAACCAGCGCCTCCTCGGTAAAACGCACTTTGTGGTGCGCTTCGTATCTGTCACGCAATCCACGCATCATCTCAATCGCTTCATCGACATTCGGCTCGTCGACGTACACCGGAGCGAAACGGCGCTCCAAAGCAGCATCTTTTTCGATGTACTTGCGATACTCATCGAGCGTCGTCGCGCCGATACACTGCAACTCGCCGCGCGCCAGGGCGGGTTTGAGCATATTGCTGGCGTCAAGTGCGCCGCTGGCCGATCCCGCACCGACGACGTTGTGGATTTCGTCGATGAACAAGATGATCTCGCCCTGCGCGTGTTGAATTTCGGACAGCGAGGTTTTCAGACGCTCCTCAAAGTCACCGCGGAAGCGCGAACCGGCGACCATCGCGCCCAGGTCAAGCTGGATCACCTTTTTGCCGATCAGGATTTCGGGCACGTCTTCGACAACCAGTTTTTGGGCCAGCCCTTCGATGATCGCCGTCTTGCCCACGCCTGCCTCGCCGATCAGCACCGGGTTATTCTTGGTGCGGCGGCTGAGCACGTGGATGACGCGCAAAATCTCGCTGTCGCGCCCGATCACAGGATCGAGCTTTCCCTCGCGGGCCAGTTGGGTCAGGTCACGGCTGTATTTTTCCAGGGTGCGATATTGCGTTTCGGCCTGCGGGGTGGTCACGCGCTGGCCGCCGCGGATGTCATGCACCGCCTCCTGGATGCGCTGTTTGGTGATCCCATTGTCGCGCAAAATGCGGTCGGTCGGCGTGCCGCGCTCGCTGGCAATCGCCAAAAAGATGTGCTCGGTGGAAATGTATTCATCTTTGAGGTCACTGGCTTCTTTTTGCGCGCTGTCCAGCACACGCTTGACGCGCGGAGTGATGAACAACTGCCCGGTACCCCCGCCATAGATCGACACCTTGGGACTGGCGCGCAAAACATCGTCCAGCCGACGCTTGAGCACCTCGGCATCGGCTCCTAACGCATCGACGATCTGGGAAACCAAACCCTCGGGCTGCTCCAGCAGCGCCAGCAGAAAATGTTCCACGTCGACCTGGTTATGACTGTAACGCTGCAAAATTTCGTACGCGCGCATCGCGGCATCTTGTGCGCGCTCGGTAAAACGATCAAATCGCATCATAGGTATTCTACCTCTATCCTGCACTATCTGGATCACCTTGACGTCCGGATCAACGTCAATGTGTCATTGGGAAAAAAGTGTATCTATAGTGTAGCATAAGTGCATTAAAATAGCATTAGAAAGACCGCACACATGCCCTTGCTCAAAATTATACTCGACTTTGGAGGCACTGACAAGAACCGGACTACCTTCTCGGCCCTCGTTCGTCAAATGGCCAATTTGTGCTATAATCACCCCAACTCAACAAACGGAGCATCCAATGCGAGTTCATTGCGGCCTAGACATCCTGATCGCCAAACGTAGCGACTTGCTTGCCGGAAAACGCACCGGGTTGGTGACCAGTTCCAGCGCGATCACGGCAAATGTCGTCCCGGCGGTCGACGCGCTGCGCGAGGTCTGCACGCTGACCACGTTGTTCGCCCCCGAGCACGGTCTCTTTGCCCACGCCGCTGACGGCGCCGACATTGCCTCGACCGTCGACCGGCGCAGCGGGCTGCCCGTCTACAGCCTGTACGGTGACACCAAAAAGCCCACCGCCGAAATGCTGCGCGACGTGGACGTGCTCTTGTTCGACATCCAGGACGTGGGCGTGCGCTTTTACACCTACATCTGGACGATGAGCTACCTGCTCGAAGCATGCGCCGAACACCACACCCCGTTGATTGTCCTCGACCGGCCCAACCCGATCGGCGGCGAGATCATTGAAGGGCCGACGCTGGAGCCAGGCTATGAGTCTTTTGTCGGGCGCTGGCCCATTCCACTGCGCTACGGGCTGACTGTGGGCGAGTTGGCCGGCCTGTTCAACGCCGAGCGCGGGCTGGGCGTCGATCTGACGGTGATCCGGGCCGAAGGATGGACACGTGCGATGTGGTTCGACCAGACCGGCCTGCCCTGGGTGCAGCCTTCGCCGGCGATGCCCAGGCTGGAAACGGCGGTCGTCTACCCCGGCACCTGCCTGCTGGAAGGCACCAACGTCTCCTGCGGGCGCGGCACGCCAACCCCCTTTGAAGGCATCGGCGCGCCGTGGATCGACGCTTACCGGCTGGCCGATACGCTGAACGCGCTCGATCTGCCCGGCGTGCGCTTTCGCCCGATCTGGTTTACGCCGTGGGATGCGAAATTCAAGGGCGAAACCTGCCAGGGGGTGTTTGTTCACGTCATCGATCGGGCCGCGTTTAGACCATTACGCAGCGGCCTGCACCTGGTTTCAACCCTCCGCCACCTGTGGCCCGAAAATTTCGCCTGGCGTCCGACCAGTTGGGAGGGCCATCCGCCGCACTTTGACTTGCTGATCGGCAACGACTGGGTGCGGCCAGATATCGATGCAGGGCGTCCGGTAGACGAGATCATCGCCGGCTGGCAGGACTCGCTGCAAACATTCGATCGGCTTTGCAAAGCGTACTTGTTATACGCATAAGCTTGATAGAAACCTGGTTTTTGACAAAAACCAGGTTTCTACGCCAAAACATCAGAGGAGCCCCCATGACCCTTTTTCAAGCCTTTTTGCTCGGCCTGCTGCAAGGCGCCACCGAATTCATCCCCGTTTCCAGTTCCGGACACCTGACCCTGGTGCCCTGGCTGCTCAACTGGACCTTTGATCCGGTGCTCAAGGGCGCGTTTGACGTGCTCGCGCACTGGGGCACACTGGTGGCCGTGCTGGCCGTGTTCTGGCGTGACCTGTGGGCATTGTTCCTGGGCGGGCTGCGTACACTCGGCGGGCTAAAAAAAGGCGCGCGCGGGGTGATCCGGTGCGCCCAAAATGACGTACAGGGGCGATTGGCCTGGCTGCTCGTCATCGGCTCGATCCCGGCAGCAGTCCTCGGCTTGCTGCTGGAAGACTTTTTTGAGAGCCTGTTCGGCACACCGAGGACGGTGTCGATCCTGCTGATAGTCACCGCCGGGCTGTTGGCTTTTTCCGAGTGGCGCGGCCACAAGGGGCGCGCGATGGAATCGCTGACCTGGCTCGATGCGCTGCTGATCGGCCTGGGTCAGGCGGTCGCCATTGCGCCGGGCATCTCGCGCTCCGGGGCGACGATGGCCTCCGGGTTATTGCGCGGGGTCAAGCGCGATGCGGCGGCGCGGTTCAGCTTTTTGTTGAGCACGCCAGTGATCGTCGGTGCGGGCGTGTGGCAGCTTAAAGACCTGTTCGAAAGCAGCGGCTGGACGGCCTCGCTGCTGTCGCTGCTGGTCGGATTCGCAGTGGCAGCGATCGCCGGCTATGCCTGCATCCGCTTTCTGCTCAATTATTTGCGCAAAGGCCGGCTGTATGTGTTTTCCATCTATTGCGCGCTGGCCGGCCTGGCCGGCCTGATCATCTCTTTTGTGCGATGAATGTAAAAAAGAAACCAGAACAAGACCCCAGATTTTTGTCGGCAAGCTTGCTTGCCCAAACCTGGTTTCTTGTCGTTTTATGCCTGATTTCAGGCGCGTGCGCGCCGTCCCCGTCGCCCACGCCCACGCCGACGCCGACACCGGCGCGGGCGTGGGAAATCGTGACCGTGTCCGGCGCCTCGTCGATGGCCCCGCTGCTGGCTGCCCTGGCCGAGGCCTTTCAAGACGAACATCCCGACATTGCGGTCGACATCGAGGCCGTCAACACGGCGTTTGGCCTGGAGCGAGTACGGCAAGGCCAGGCCGATCTCGCCGCGGTCGCCCTCGAACCCCCCGCAGACCTGTGGCGCGCGCCGATCGCCCTGGATGGCGTGGCCTTGATCGTGCATGCCGACAATCCGCTTGAATCGCTGACTGAAACACAGGCCCAAATTCTGTTCAGCGGGCGGCTGTGGCACTGGAGCGATTTCGATGTGACGGTGGCTGAAGACGAGATCACCGTGGTCAGTCGCGAGCAGGGCAGCGGCGACCGGGCGGTCTTTGAAGCGCGGCTGATGAAAGAGCTACCGGTCGCGCCAACGGCGGTGCTGCTTCCTGGCGCGCAGGACGTCGTCGAATTTGTGGCCGCCCATCCTGGCGCGATCGGCTATGTGTCGCAAGGGTCGATCTCGCCGGAGGTCAAAGCCGTCACGCTTGAGAGCATCGCGCCCGTTCCACAAACAATCGCCGCGCAAACCTACCCGCTGGCGCGCCCGTTTTACCTGGTGGCGCTAGAAGAACCAGGCGGTTCCGCACGCGCGTTTCTGGACTTTTGCCTCAGCCAACCAGGACAGGCGATCGTCGGGCAGAATTATGTGCCGGTCAGAGAATAACTCTAAAAGAAAGGTTTTCGATGGATAAAGGTATTCTACAGTACATCGAGCAACTGCAAGTGTCTTTGAACGCGCTGCCCATCGCCGAGATCGAAACGCTGGTGCAGGTTTTGCTCGACGCACGCGCCCAGGGCAAGCAGGTCTTTGTGATGGGCAACGGCGGCAGCGCGGCGACGGCCTCGCACATGGCCTGCGATCTGGGCAAGGGCGCATCGATGCCGGGCAAGCCACGCTTCAAGGTCATCGCCCTCACTGACAATATCCCGCTGATCACCGCCTGGGCCAACGACGCCGCCTATGAGGATATTTTCGTCGAGCAACTGCGCAACCTGGTGCAGCCCGGCGACGTGGTGATCGGCTTTAGCGGCAGCGGCAACTCGGAAAACGTGCTGCGCGCGATGCACCTCGCCAACGAGGCAGGCGCGTACACGGTGGGGCTGACCGGATTCGACGGCGGCAAGCTGCATCCGTTGGTTGACCTGGGGATTCACGTTGAAAATGGGTGCATGGAGCAGGTAGAAGATATTCACCTGATCATTGAGCATGCCATCGCCGTTCGATTGAGAGAATGTAGCGGTATGAAATGAGGGCAAAATGGCAGGCTTGGCAAGCACAAACAGCAAACGAGCCTATCAGGAGCGCGTGCTCATCTTTCTATGTCACTGGCTGTTAAGCCTGACCATCGGGCTTGCGGCGGTCAACAGCCTCTGGTTTCTATGGCATCCTTCCTGGCGCACCCTCGTCCAAAATATTGTGCTCCTGTTGGGCGGAGGCATAGGCTGGTGGTGCCTGCAACTGACAAAACGGGGCCAATTGGGCCTAGCCACTCAGCTTTGGGCGAGCGGCGGCATCTTTTTGTCATCGCTGTTGACGCTGGCGCTGGGTCAGTGGTTTCTCCTATACGGCCTGGTAAGCCTATCGCCCTTTGTGCTGATGGCCACCTTTTTAGAACCCGATCTCTCGACACGCTGGGCTTTGCTCGGATCGATAGCCTACTTGGCAGCAATAGCTGTCAGATACAACCTGGCGACCTCCAGCGATAATTTTGGCTTACCGGATCTAGCCTCACTATATCTTTTTCCGGTACTTGCCTTGGTCGCCTTTGCATTGTTGGGACGCAATATGGGACTTGCGCTCGAACGCGTTTTGTCTACACTGGAAAACATTGCACATGAAAATGCTCAGCTACACACACAGGCACGCCAAAAAGCTATTGAACATCAACAGACTGTTGAAACATTGGCTGCACAAACACGTTTCTTGCAGACCGTCTTGGATGCCATTCAGGATGGCATCAGTGTCCTGGATACCGATCTAAATATCGTCCGCGTAAACCGGACGATGGAGCAATGGTATGCACACAATGCGCCGCTTGTAGGCGCTAAATGCTTTCAGGCCTATCATAACCGGCAGGTGGCGTGTGAACCGTGCGCTTCTCTTCGCGCCCTGAAAACAGGCACACACCAGACAGACATCGTGCCCCTCACAAGCCCACAAAGCCAGGAAGGTTGGCTAGAATTGTACGCCTTTCCGATACGCGAACCAACGGGTGAAATTAGCGGCATTGTCGAATATATGCGCAACATTACGAAACGCAAACAAGCTCAAGAAGCATTGCTGCAAGAGCGCACCTTGTTGCAGACGTTGATCGATCACCTGCCGGATAGCATTTACGTCAAAGACCGGCAGAGCCGTTTCTTGATCAACAATGCCGAGTCGATGCGCCGCATTGGAGTATCAGACCAAACGACGCTACTTGGAAAAACAGACCTGGACTTTTTCCCCACCGATATGGCACAACAGTGGATAGACGAAGAGCAAGAGATGATGCGCACGGATCAGTCCGTCATAAATCAGGAATACATTGTCAAAAACAAATTTGGAACCCGTTGGCTGCGCACAACCAAAGTGCCCTTTCACACCCCGCAAGGCCAAGTTGTCGGCCTAGTTGGGATCAGTCACGACATCACCGAGTTGAAAACCGTCCAGGCAGAACGCGAAACGCTGATCGCGCAACTCCAGGATGCGCTGGCCCAGGTGAAAACGCTGCACGGACTGTTACCCATTTGCGCCCACTGCAAAAAGATTCGCACTGAACAAGGCAACTGGCAACAAATCGAAGTCTATGTGCGCGACCATTCCCAGGCCGAATTCAGTCACGGGCTGTGCCCAGAGTGTGCCCGCAAACTTTACCCGGACATTTTTCCGGACGAACCATAACAAAACGCCTCGAACCTTTTGGTTCGAGGCGTTTTTGCCATCTGGCGATGGTCAGCCCAACAGAGCTGCCAAGTCGCCAATCGTATACGGCTTGGCCATCACATCTCTGACGCCGAGGTTCATCAATTCCATCGTCCGCTCGACGCGCAGCCGCGAGGCAACGACCACTGTTTGCCCCGCCAACCCGTTTTTGCGCAGCTGCCGGATCACGTGCAGCGTCTTGACGCCGGCCAGCACATCGTCGAGCAGGATCAGGTCGAACCCGGCCTCTTCCGGGGCAGACACCGCCACCTCGACCGCATTGCCCGCGCCGGTCAGCGCGCTCTCAGCCCACTTGCGCCAGACTCCGGCATCGTCGATCAAGAGCACTTTTTTCCCGCCGGGCAGCGATGCTTTTGACTGCATCCCCTCTATCACCGGCACGCACAATTCGACCTGCATGCCATCATCCACGTTGCGGATCGCAACCTGGCCCTCCAACTGGCGAATGACTTGCAGCGCCGCCGAAAGGCCCAGCCCGGCATGCCCGGGGCCTTTGGTCGTATAAAAAGTGGCCCACACCTTGTCGAGGTCGCCTTCGGGGATGCCGGGGCCGTTATCGATCACACGGATGGCGACAAACTGCCCCTCGTTGGCGGGTGCAATCTGGACCTCAATCCTGGGATCGCTGATCCCTTCCACCGCTTCGACGGCGTTCTGCAGCACGTACCCGACGGCGCGGCTGAGTTGCGTCGCGTCGGCGAGGATCAGCGGCAGGTCGGGTGCGACGGAGAACGCCGCTTTTCCGGCCAACCCCATCGCGACCAGCACATCGCCGACCACGTCATCGACCATCGTCGGCTGCGGCTTGTGCTCGCGCGCCGGGCCGATCAGGTGCTCCTGCACGGAGATGATCAGCCGGGCATTGGCGTCGATCATATCCAAATCTTCGCGCAGCGAGGCGATCAGATCGGCGTCGGCCTCCACCTTTTTCATGTCATCGCGCAAGCGCATCACGCTGGTTGAGATGGGCAGCGCCTTGTTGCCGATCCAGTGGATCGCTTCGACGGTGCTGGTGGCGAGCGCCTCAAAAGTCTTGCTGCGCACCAGTTCGGCATGCGCGGCCTTGAGTTCCTCCAGCAGGCGCGCGTTGTTGAGCGCAATCGCCAACTGGTCGGCCATAGTCTGCAAAGAGGTGATGTCGTCCTCGCTAAAGGCATCGAGCTGGGTGCTCTGCACGGTGAGCGTGCCGATGATCTGCCCGCTGACCAGCAGCGGCAGCACCACCTCGGATTGCGTGCCGGAGAGGAGCGGGTTCTGGAAATGCACCGGATCGTCGGCGACGTTCTGGGCGATGCGCGCCCGGCCCTGGATGGCAACTGTGCCGTTCATCGACATGCCGCCGACCTTGAGCCGGTGTCCCGCTTCGAGCATCTGCCGCCCGGCCGCGCCGCGCGCGGCGCGCGCGACCAGCCAGCCGCCCGTCTCGTCGATCAGGTAGACGCAGGCAAAGTAAAAGCCATAAGCGTCACAAATAATATCGACGATTTTGCTCAATAACTCTTTCATATCGAGGATCGAGGTTACCCCGTGGCCAACCTCGGCGGCTGCTTCCAACAGGCGCGCCTGACGTTCTCTGGCGAATAATGACTCTCGATAATACTCATATATCCGCGCATTCTGTATGGCGGTTGCCAGTTGGTCGGCCATCATCTGCAAGGCCATGATATCGTCATCACTGAAAGCCGCTTCTTGTTCGCTCTGCACGGTCAAAGCACCGATAACCTCGTTGGCCTGAAGCAAAGGCAGCGCCATCTCGGAGCGGGTGTTTGGCAGAAGGGGGTTATCAAAGTGCACCGGCGCATCGCCCACGTCGAGCGCGATCAGCGCTTTGCCCTGGGCAATCGCCGCGCCGATCATCGACTGGCCGCCAACCTGGAGCCTGTGCCCGCCGGCGACCATTTTAGCGCCGGCCGCGCCGCGTCCGGCACACAGGATCGCCCATTTGCCCGTTTCATCGACCATAAAGACGCCGGCATAGTAAAAGCCAAACTCGTCACAGATCACGTCGACCGTGGTGGCGAGCAGTTCCTCCGGGTGAAGGATCGAGGTGAGGTTGCGCGCTACTTTGGCTGCCGCATGCAACAGCGTCGCGCGCCGTTCTGCAAGGTTGTTATTCATCGAGTTCACTCCTCCAGCACGTCTTGAATCAGTTCCAGCAGTTTCGCCTCGCGCCCTTTGACGAAATAGGCCCGCGCGCCGCGCCCCACAGCGTCTTTGGCGCGCGAGACCTCATCAAAGGCAGTGAGGACGATGACCGGCAGGCCGGCATTGATCTTGAGCAGTTCGGTCAGCAGCAGCAGCCCGGCATTGGAGTTTTTTCGGCCCTCGAAATCGGGCATATTCAGGTCGAGCACGGCCAGGTCGAACGGCTCGCCGCCGTCGATGGCTTGCTGAAACAGCGCCAGCCCCTCGCGCACATCGCCCGCCGTTTCGACGTCCAATCCGGCGCGCAGTATCGTCTTTTCCATGCTGCGCCGCACTAACGGCTCGTCATCAACTAATAAAATACGTATAGCTCTATCCATATACTTTTCCTTTGATTCGTTTTCCTGATGACCGCCGCCCGTCGGCCGCTGGCGGGTCAATTGGCGGCCGGTATGTAAACGCTGAACGTAGTGCCCAGACCCCAGTCGCTCTCGACGGTAATTTTGCCGCCCAGTTCGCCGATGATCTGCGCGCAGGCCGGCAGCCCCAGTCCGGTGCCGCCGCGATCGCCCTTGGTGGTGTGAAAGGCCATCCAGATTTTCTCCAATTGGTCGGGCGGGATGCCCTCACCGTCGTCGGTCACATCGACGATGACGAACTGCCCGTCGTCGGAGGGACGCACCCAGAGCAAGAGTTTTTTCTCCTGCACCT
Organism: Anaerolineae bacterium; assembly: GCA_016931365.1. The sequence continues at coordinate 215 of JAFGEY010000248.1, read as the reverse complement.
TGTGCATCGCTTCCATCGCATTCTTGACCAGGTTGGTGAACACGCGGCCCAACTGCACGCGGTCGGCCTTGACGGACACCCGTTCGCCGACCACGAGCATTGTCACCACCTCGCCGGGCAGGCCCATCGAGGCAACGGTTTCGCGCAGCAGTTCGGGCACATCGACCACGACAACGCGCTGTTTGCGCGCCGGGCCGATCAGGTCTTCCTTGATG
>JAFGEY010000247.1 GCA_016931365.1 Anaerolineae bacterium | reverse complement strand
TTCGGCATCGACACGCTCGACGTGATCGAACAGCAACCCGGGCGACTGCTCGACGTGTTGGGCATCGGGCACAAGCGCGTGAGACAGATCAACGCCGCTTGGGAAGAACAAAAACAGATCCGCGAGGTGATGATCTTTTTACAGGGCCACGGCGTGCGCCCCTCGTGGGCGGTTAAAATTTTCAAGACCTTTGGCGAGCAGTCGGTGCAGGTAGTCCAGGATGATCCCTATCGCCTGGCTCGTGAGATCAACGGCATCGGCTTTAAAACCGCCGACAAGATCGCCCAGAGCCTCGGCCTGCCCTCCGATTCGCCCAAACGCATCGCTGCAGGGGTAGCTTTTGCACTCAGTGAAATGGCCGACGAAGGCCACATCTACGCGCCACAAGACACTTTGATCCAGGAAGCTGCCGAAATGCTCCAGGTACCGGTCGATCTGGCCCAGGCCAGCCTGGAGACGCTGGAACAAGAGGAGCAAATCCACCGTGAAACTTTTGCCACTATAGAAGGCGCGGCACTCAAAGAAGAAACCGCCGTCTATCTGGTGCCTTTCTACTATGGCGAGATCGGCGTCGCCAGCCACCTGAAAAAGATGCTCGCCTTTCCTGGCAGCCGGCTGAACGTAACACAAGGGATAATGTGGGATGTCGTCCTCGTCAACACGACGGACAGCATCGCACTCTCGGAGCGGCAAAAAGAGGCCGTGCGCACCGCCCTGACCCATAAAGTAACCGTCCTCACCGGCGGGCCCGGCACCGGCAAAACGACCACCGTGCGCACCATCCTCGATATGCTCGACAAGTTCAAGTGCCGCTACGCGCTCGCCTCTCCCACCGGACGGGCGGCCAAACGTCTGACCGAGACCACCGACCGCCCGGCCAAAACCATCCATCGACTGCTCGGCTTTGCCCCCGGCGAAGGGTTCAAATACAACGACGAGAATCCGCTCGATGTGGATATGCTTATCGTCGATGAAGCGAGTATGCTCGACCTGCTGCTGGCCAATCACCTGCTCAAGGCGCTGCACCCGGCGACGCACCTGCTCCTGGTCGGCGATGTGGATCAACTGCCCAGCGTTGGCGCAGGCGACGTGCTGCGTGATATCATCGACTCGGGCGAGGTGCCCACCGTGCGGCTCGACGTGATTTTCAGGCAGGCCGCGGACAGCCTGATCGTCACCAACGCGCACCGCATCAACCAGGGCCAGATGCCGCTCCTCGACAACAAGGCGAACGACTTTTTCCTCTTTGGCGCCGACGATCCCGACCAGGCCGCCGACCTGATCGTCGACATCGTCCAGAACCGCATCCCGCGCCGGTTTGGCTTTGATCCGCTGGACGACATCCAGGTGCTCAGCCCGATGTATCGCGGCGCAGTGGGCGTGAGCAGCCTCAACGAAAAGCTGCAAGCGGCGCTGAATCCCCCTTCACCCCAAAAGGCCGAACGGCGACTGAGTGGACGCGGTTTTCGGGTCGGCGACCGGGTGATCCAGCTTCGCAACAACTATGATCTGGAAGTTTATAACGGGGATTTGGGGCGCATCGTGGCTATTGATGCGGTCAATCAGATGCTGCGCGTGCGCATCGATGACCAGGTGGTTAATTATGATTGGAGCAACGCCGATGAACTGGCCCTGGCCTATGCAATCAGCGTACATAAAAGTCAGGGTAGCGAATATCCGGCCGTGGTCATTCCGATGATGACCACACACTATATGATGCTCAAACGCCCGGTGCTTTATACGGGCGTCACCCGGGCCAAAAAACTGGTTGTGTTGGTGGGCAATAAACGGGCAATTGCCATCGCCGTGCGCAACAATCAGGTTGCCGAACGGCATACAGCCCTCGATATTCGACTATCGCCGTCAACACAAACCAAAAAGGGGGCCTCTTGAGAGGCCCCCTGGTATTAGCTCGTCCGTTTACCAATCGTCGTCTTCTTCGTCCTGATCTTCGTCGTAATACTCGTCGTAATCCTCACTGATCCAATCAAGCTGTAATGGCTCCGTTTCGGTCACCTCGAGTTCGGCGTCACAATTGGGACAGATCACTTCCCGCCCAACATGAACGCTGCCCCGCAAGGTGATCTTTTCACCGCAATCTGGGCAAGGCGCGGTCGGTGCATCATTTCCGTGCTTCGGACTCATCTCTTCTCCCTTGTCGAGTCGCCTTTCTGAATGTTTAGCGCCTATCCCACGAAATTCTTGTGTTTTGTGCAAAGATTTTCTGGACAGCCAGGCTGGCGAATGTAATACATCCGCATTCAGTTTCGATTTATTCAGGATAGGACATCGTTAGCGAGTATAACACGGCGTCGTATAAAACAAGTAACAGAAATGTAGAAAAATAGTATCAAAAAGGATACGGTTGTTCAAATTTTCTCACTCGTTTGAACTTTGAAAATAATATCCCACCCCAGGTACGGTCAGGATATAGGCCGGTTCGCTCGGTTCTACCTCAACTTTGGAGCGCAGCCGGCGCACCAAACCGCGCACCAGCTCCTTGTCACCCTTGCCGCTGTAGCCCCACACTTGTTCGACGATCGTTTCAGTGGACAGAATTTGCCCGCGATGGATCATTAACGTGTACAAAAGGCGAAATTCGAGGTGGGTCAAACGACGCATCGGCTTGCCCACCACACACACCACGCGCGTTGCCGGGTCGAGCGACAGGCCCTCGATGTCGAGATTGGGCAGGTTGAAAATCTGCACCCCTCCAGTGCGGCGCAGTAGCGCGCGTATCTGAGCGATCAACAGCCGCGAGCTGAACGGACGCGGTACTACCCAGTCGGCTCCGGCATCAAGCAACTCACAGTGCAGGTCTTCATCGACCCTGGTCACAACAATGATCGGTACCTGGGTCAGGGCACGAAAACGATGGACAAAATCCAGCGATTCGCTGCCCAGAGCCAGCATCACAATATCGGTGGAATGTTCAGGCCAGGCCTTGATCGCACGGTTCGAGTCCGCAGTCGCCGTGACCGTCAACCCTGAGCGCTGGAGCACCAGTGACAAAACTGCGGTCTCATCTGCGTTTTGAGCCAACAACAACGCGTACACGTTTCACTCCTAAAGCAAAAATTTAATTGCGGGCAAGTATAACCTGCAACGGAGGAAACGTCAACTTGCATACAAGGCCAGTCTAGGGCTATAATTCGGCTCCATTGCCAAGATAGAATTTCCTGTAACTATCCCGACCCGACACCCGAGAAAGCCAATATGAACTCCTCAAATCCCTATCAAGAGACCACCGTCGATCTGAGCGGCAAACCAACTTCGATCATCACCAAGCCGGGCGTATTCGGCTGGCAAGGCGTCGATCCCGCCACAGCGCTGCTGATCGAGCACATGCACATCGAACCACAAGACACTGTGCTCGACCTGGGCTGTGGTTGCGGCGTGGTCGGGCTGGCGGCCACCCAAACAGCCACACAAGGACAGGTGTATCTGGTCGACAACGATGTAGTGGCGCTGGAATGCGCGCGACGTACCCTCGAACGCAATGAGGTTGCCAACGCTCAAGTGATTGCTAGCGATGTGACCTCGGCAGTTAGCCAAGTGGCCTTTGATGTCGTTGTGACCCACCTGCCACGCGGCAGAAACGTGGCCCGGCAATTCATCATCGATGCAGCGACAGTGCTCAAACCGGGTGGGCGGTTATGCCTTGCCGGGCACAACGATACCGGCATCAAGCCATTTGTCCAATTCGCGGAGGAGGTTTTTGGCCACGGCAGCGTGTTGGCCTACAAAAAGGGCTGTCGTGTGGCGCTGTGCGTCAAGGGAGACAAGACACAGATTCCGGCAAGCGATTACCACTGCTGGCACGAGTTCACTGCGCCAGTCAAAGGAAAAACCTGGTCGTTTGCGGCCAAACCCGGCGTCTTTTCCTGGCAAGAACTTGATGCTGGCACACGCGCGCTGATCGAGACGATGCAAGTCGAGCCAGGTGAGCGGATGCTCGACATCGGCTGCGGGTATGGAATCATCGGCACGGTGGCGGCAGAGATGGCAGGCGAAGTTTTTCTGGTGGACAGCAACACGGTCGCCGTCGAGGCGGCACGGCGCACGCTGGCCCTCAATAACATCGATGAAACCAAGGCGCACATCCTTGCCAGCGACGGAGTCGACGCTGTGAGCGAGGTGCGCTTTGACGTGGCCGTCACCAACCCACCTTTTCACCAAGGGCGGCAAACCGATTACGGCATCGCTTACCAGTTCATCCGTGATGCCGCGCAAGTTCTCAAGCCCAATGGCCGGTTCTACTTGGTCGCCAATCGCTTCATTCGCTACGAGCACGAGATGGCACAGCGCTTTCGTCAGGTGCGCGTAGCTTATGAAGACAATTTGTTCCGCGTATTATTGGCGCAAAAGCCCAAGACGTGAAGACATGGCGCTTGACATTTCACGCAGGCGCTTGCACCCCATACTTATCTTATCCCCAAGCACCCCACCCAGGACTTTTTCAGGTCGATCGCCCGTTCAGGGCACAGCTCATGGCAGCAGTAGCAGCGAATACACTTGTCTAAATCCATCACCGCCCGCTTGACCGACGCCCCGTTGGCGCGCATCGGTACGATCTCTATCGCATCAACGGGGCAGTTGCGCGCGCAGATGCCGCAAGCAACGCATTTTTCGTTCGCTACTGGCGCGGGAACAAACGCCCGGTTGACTATCCTGCGCAGCCAGACCGGGCCGCGCCCCTCGACAGCACCGACCTCGGGCGCGCGAAATCCCTCAATGTGAAAATCGGCTAGCGCATCGCCTACCACATCGACATCGGCAATGTTTCCGGTGGTCAAACCGCGCTTGATCGCCGCGCGCAGTGGATAGATGCGGCTTATATCCAGCCCGGCCAGTGACGCCGCCACCACATCGAGGGCCACCCCATCTGGGCTGACCAGCAGCGCACCCACCTCGAACGGATCGCCTGCCGACGGCCCGGAGCCATCCATCCCCACGATGCCATCCATCACCGTCAGCGACGGCTTGATCAGGGTCAGGATGTCGATCAACATCTCGCCAAACGCCTCTCGCTCAAGCAGCTTGGAGTGATATCCCACTTTGATCGTGCCAGGGATCACGCCAAACAGATTTTTGGTCGCGCCGGTAAAGTGCATAAAATTGTGCGTCTTGAGCTTGGGCACGCTGATCACGACATCGGCACTGGTAACATAGGTACCCACCTCCAAGGACTTGATCAGGTGTCCTTTAGGGTGTGAGAGGCGCGTCTCGCCAAAATCCCAGTTCAGTTCGGCTCCCGTCTCTTCAGCCACGCGGGTCATGCCGCTGGAACGATATACCGCCCCCACCCAGGGACGCACAAACGGCCCGCCAGGGCTGTCGCCGATCACCGGCGTGCCACCCGCCTCCTGCACTAGCCCGACCAACGCCTTGACCACCGCCGGGTGCGTCGTCACCATCGCCTCCGGCGTGGAGGCGCGCAGCAAGTTGACCTTGAGCAGCACACGCTGGCCCGGCTGCACGTATTGCGCCATCCCACCAGCCAGGTCGACGGCCCGGCGCAGGGCGGCCCCAACCTTAATCTCATCATACGATGCACAACGAATCAATGAAACAATTGGCATATTTTTTCTCCAAAAACGACCACGGACAACCAACCGCCGACCGCGGCGTTCGATGACTGCGGTGTTCGATGACTGCGGCCGGCGGTCAGCGGTTCGTGATCGGTCATTAGCTGCCCAGTTTGAGCCGGGGCACCACATCGAGGTTCCAGCCGGATATCTGCCCGCGCTGCCACTGCCAGTAGCCAGCCACGCCGACACCAGTTGCATTGTCGGTAGCAAGTCGCACCGGCGGCATTCGCAGCGGGATGTCAAGCAACGCGGCCAGTTTTTCGCGGAGCGCGCGGTTGGCTCCCACGCCGCCGGCGAGCAACACCCCGTTGACTGCAAACGCCTCGGCCGCCTGCGCTGTTTTCTCCACCAGCGCCCCGACCACCGCTTCCTGGAACCCGGCGGCCATATCGGCGACGGTCTGCTGTGAGAGCCGGCACGCCGGCGCTGCCCTTTCTGCACCGGGCAGCCGGTCAGCGGGGCGCTCCAGTGTCGGGTCGTATTTTTGCACCTCACGGAGCACGGCCGTCTTGAGGCCGGAAAAACTGAAATCGTACGCGCCATCGACGCGCGCGTGTGGAAATTCAAACAGCGCAGCGTTGCCACTCTCGGCGGCGTGCTGGATCGCTGGGCCGCCTGGATAGCCCACTCCCAGCAAGCGGGCGACCTTGTCAAAAGCCTCACCTGCCGCATCGTCGATCGTGCTGCCCAGACGTTCATATTGGCCGTAATCGTGCATCAAGGCCAGCTCGGTATGCCCGCCGGAGACGATCAAGCAGAGCAATGGAAAAGACGGCATTGGTTGATCGTCCAGCGCGGCGACGTCGAGCCAGTTGGTGGCAATGTGCCCCTCGATGTGGTTCACGCCGACCAGCGGCAAACCGCACCCGTAGGCCAACCCTTTGGCCGCATTGACGCCCACCAGCAGTGAGCCAGACAGCCCCGGCCCATAGGTCACGGCGATCGCTGCCAGGTCGTTCCAGTGTGCGCCGGCCTCGGCCATGGCCTGCTCGATCACCGGCGTCAGGGCGATCACGTGTTGGCGCGAGGCCATCTCGGGAAAGACGCCACCGTATTGCCGGTGCAGATCAATCTGTGAAGCAACAACATCGGAGCGAATGACGCGCCCGTCCTCAATCACTGCCGCGGCGGTTTCATCACACGAAGTCTCGATACCCAGGATCAGCGCCATCGGATCACCTCTCACTCAAAACACCACGTTCCACAAGGCCAAAAAGAAAAAGACCTGCACCATCAGCCCGCCGCCCCACACCAGATAAGAAGCGACGCGATATCGCCGGTACAGCGCCGCGCCGATCAGGCCATTGACGCCCAGCACGATCAAGCTGATCACCGGCAGGTCAAATACGTCTTGCCTATCCGCAATGCGGTCGACCATGCCTTGCGCGTCAAAATGGAGCGGCAGACGCTCGGGCAGGCCAGGATAACGAAAGGTCAGGATGCCGAACAGCAAGACGTTAATCAGCACGCTGCCCAGAGCCAGGCTTTGCAGCAGGCGGTCACCCCAGATCGGCCAGGCCAGATATGGAGCGTGTTCGGATGACTGCATAACCTCAATGCTGGGGCCCATCCGCAGCGCAGCGCGAAAGACCTCGACAAAAGCCTCCATGTCGGGCGCCGAAATGCCATAGGCCACCGATGGTGTGACCACGATCGCCTGCTCGGCCGGCGGAGTCACAGCATAAAAGAGGGTCAGACCCAGGCCTTGAACGACACCCGATCCGATCCAGTAGCCGGGCCAGACAGGGTTTTTCATCGACACCGCGAGGCCAGCCCTGACAAGACCAGTCGTACCGAGGCCGGCCTCGCGCCCGGCGATCACCCGGGTCACGCTGCTCATCGGCACGATCTGCTCCCCCGCTGCGGTGTAAATCACCAGCCGGTTGCGGTCAAACTCGTAGCGCAGGCGCGCCAACCCGTACAGCCAGTAGCCGAACAGGACCATTGCTGGCAGAGAGGCCAGCACCAGCACGGCAGCGATAAAGGTCCAGCCGTTGATCTTGCCGCCGACGATGCGCCAGAGCAGCAAGCCGTCAATGAGGACGAGCAGCACAATCCAGCCGATACCGATTAGCACACCTTTACGACGATCTGGAGTCCAGTTCATGCAATCCGTCCTCTAGATCGCCAAATCAAAGGGCAAGTCGCTGATATCGCGCAGACGCCGCCCGTCAACCAACATAGACAGCATATCTAGTTGATCTTGATTGCCCAAATCCTGAATAGTCTGTTCAAGTTCGTCGAGCGCAAAATGGTAAACGCAATCAATGTCGCCCGTCCCTAACGCGAGAGAGGCAATTCGCGTCGGCAAAGGTTCAGCCGTCACCGAGACGATGTGCGGCAACCGTCCTTTGCGGTTACGGATCAAATTCAACGCTTCAGTTCGCGCATTCTGCCCTTGATCGCTCCTCAACGTCCACTTGCACGAAATACTGGCGTGCAAAATTGCACACTGTGTTTCAAAATTAGCGCTTCGTAAAGGCGTCAGGTGAGCCAGGCGACAATCTGTATCCAACACGGTTTCGTTGACATTAACTTGTTCATCGGAGACAGGCCATCGTCCAACAACAATATCAGGGGTAATGATATAATCCTCTCCAAGCACCAGGATCAATTCTGTATTGCCCTTGATATATCGTTCCAAATCCACCAAATGTTTGTATTGATCAAAAGCCGAAATTGGCGTTTGGGCCGAATAATACCACTCACCGGGGCGCAGATGGCTCAAAAGCGAAAAAGACGCTTCCAAAAACTCACACGTCAGAGCCTCAAACAGCCCACCCGCCTTTTGTCCAGAAATAGTTTGGTCTTGAGGACAACAGTCAAGGCGTTCGACAATACCAACAGCAATGGCTCGACTGGAAGTATTCCCCTTGTCTGCAAAGTTGGGATATCGGGTCTCGCCATCGCGTGTCCAACGGATGATTTGCTGGCAGATTTGAGAATGATATTCCTTGCGTAGTTGACCAATACTCATTATTTCCCCTTATTGTGCACTACTGCTCTCGGTTCGTTCATTTTAGTCAATATATGATGAATTTTTACTGTGTTTGCTCACCCCACAGAAAATGCACAAGTCAATAGATAGTCCAATTTTTAGAACAGAATTTTGTGAAAACTTATGAGCACGCCTCTTCAATGCTCTGATAACTGAGCGAATACAACCGGTAATATGCGCCCTGCTGCGCCACAAGTTCCTCGTGCGTGCCCCGCTCGACAATCTCGCCGTGGTCCAGCACCAAAATCTGGTCGGCGCGAGTGATCGTCGACAGCCGGTGGGCGATGACGAACGAAGTACGTCCTTGCAGCAAACGCTCCATCGCATTCTGGATCACCCGCTCGGTCTGCGTGTCCACGCTGGAAGTGGCCTCGTCGAGGATCAGGATGCGCGGGTCGGCGAGCAGCGCACGGGCAAAAGAGAGCAACTGCCGCTGGCCCACCGAAAGCAGCGCACCCCCCTCTTGCACCTCGGTGTCATAGCCTTCGGCCAGTTCCTGGATGAACGGGTGCGCACCGACGGCCTCGGCTGCCTTGACGATCTCTTCATCAGTCGCATCCAGTCGCCCATAACGGATGTTGTCCTTGACCGTGCCGTTGAACAAAAACGGCTCCTGGAACACCGTACCGATCTGCCCGTGCAGGCTCGACTGGGTCACTGCGCGCAGATCGTGCCCGTCGATGCGGATCGCGCCCTCGTCCACGTCATACAGACGGCTGAGAATCTTGATCAGCGAGCTTTTGCCCGCACCCGTCTCGCCGACAAAGGCGACCATCTGCCCCGGCTCGACCTCAATATTAATGTCCTTGAGCACCATCGTGTCCTCGCCGTAGCCAAAGGTAACGTGATCGAACTGCACCCGCCCTGCGATGGATGGCATCTCGATCGGGTCAGGCGCGTCGACAATCGCCGGCTCGGTGTCGAGCAGGTCAAAGATGCGCTCGCCGGAGGCCATCGCCGACTGGAGACTGTTATAGCGCATGGCCAGGTCGCGAATCGGCCCGAAAAAGTTGCCGATGTACATCGTAAAGGCGATCAGCGTGCCCGCGCTCAACTCCAGGTTGAGCACCTGCGTGCCGCCGTACCAGATCACCAACCCGGTAGCGACCATGCTCAACAGATCGACGGTGGGAAAAAAGAGCGCCGACAACCGCACCGATTGGACGTTGGCGTCGAAAAGCTCCTGGTTGCGCCCGTTGGCGAACCGATCGTAATTGTAATCCTCGCGCCCCAAAGACTGCACCACGCGCACGCCGCTGATGTTTTCCTGCAAGTCAGCGGTAACGATGGCGTTGGCCCGCCGTGCCCATCGATAGACCTCGCGCGCGCGGCGCCGCCAGACCTCGGTGACTACAACCATCAGCGGGATGACGGCAAAAGAGACCAGCGACAACTTGGCGTTCATGATAAACATGATGATGATCGTGCCGATCAGGTTGATCAGGTCGTTGATCACAAAGATCACCGACCAGGTAATCAGGTCTTGCACCCGGTCAATGTCGGTGGTCATGCGCGACATCAGCCGCCCCACCTCGTGCTCGCTGTAAAAGTTCATCGACAGCGATTGAAATCTGGCAAAAAGCTGGTTGCGCATCGTCTTGATCACCGTCGTGCCGACCCAGTTCATGATGTTGATTCGCAGTGTGGTCGACAGCGCACTCAGAGCATTCAGCCCCAGGTAAACAAAGACCATGTTGAACAAATAGGCGGGCCGCTTTTCGCCCAGTCCCACGTCGACAATCTGCGAGGTGATCCAGGGCCGCGCCAGGTTGATCAGCGCGATGGAGGCCATCAGCAGCGCCGAGACGATCACCTGCCAGGTGTATGGCTTGAGATAGGAGAGCAGCCGCCCGGTAATCCGGGCGTCATATTCTTTGTACTGATAATCCTCTTCGAGATGCTCGGTTTGCTTTTTTTTATCTTTTGTATTGTTATTCGACATTAACTGCCTCCATCAGCCCGCGCCGCCATCAAACAGCGCCGCGCCGCTCGCCACGCGCAGGCGGCGGCGATCCGCGCACTCGACCAGCCCGCCCAGCGCCATCAGCTCACGGCGCAGGCGCTCCTGATCGCGCAGTTGCAGGTCATAGATTTCCCTGTACAGGCCGCCCTGGGCCAGCAGTTCCTCGTGCCGGCCGCGCTGGACGATTTGACCTTGATCGAGGACAATGATCTGATCGGCATTGGTGACGGTTTGCAAGCGCTGGGCAATGACAAAGGTCGTCCGCCCTTCCATCAATGTCTTGAGCGCCTGCTGAATCTGGTACTCGGTCTCGGTATCGACGCTGGAGGTCGAGTCGTCGAGGATCAAAATGCGTGGGTCCATCAACAGCGCGCGGGCGATGGCGATGCGCTGCCGCTGCCCGCCGGAGAGGGTCACACCGCGCTCGCCTACCTGGGTGTCGTATCCGTCGGCAAACTCGGTGATAAAGCGGTGCGCGCGCGCCGCCCGCGCCGCCGCCTCGATCTCCTCAAGGGTTGCGTCGCGGCGACCGTAGGCAATGTTTTCGCGGATCGTCGCCGAAAAGAGCAGGCTTTCTTGCAGCACAATGCCGATCTGCCGGCGCAGGCTTTCCAGGTCAACCCGGCGCACATCGACGCCGTCCACCAGCACGCCGCCACGAACCGCGTCGTAAAAACGGGGGATCAAATTGACCAGCGTGGTCTTGCCCGAGCCGGTTTTGCCCAGCAAAGCGATCACCTGCCCCGGCTCGGCTTCCAGGTCGATCTCGCGCAGCACATAACGATCGCTGTTAAGGTAGCGGAACGATACGTGATCAAAAGTCACCCGCCCATCCAGCCGATCCAGCGCGTGCGCGTCGGCAGGCGAGCGGATCAGGATCGGCTCGTCGAGCAGTTCAAAGACGCGCTCTGCCGAGGCCAGTGCCTCGGAGAGCATGTTGACAAAGAACCCAAAGCGCCGGGCCGGGTCGCCGAGCATCGCCACATAGCCGTTAAAAGCGACCAGCGTGCCCACGCTCATCGCGCCGGACAGCACATCCTGACCACCGAACCACAAAATGAGTGCGGTGCTGAAAAAGACGATCACTGACATGGCTGGAAAGTTGATCGAAAAATAGCGCGTGATGTTGATCCGGCGCTCGAACACGTCCTGGTTTTGTTTGCCAAACTTGACAATTTCAAACGGCTGGCGGGCAAAGCCTTTGACCACCTGCACACCGATCAGGTTTTCTTGCAGAATCGAGTTGAGCTTGCCGGTGGACTGCATAATCTCGCGGAATTTGCCGCGCGCCAGCCGGCCAAAGCGCACCGCCAGCACATAAAGCAGTGGCAGTGGAGCCAGAGCGATCAGCGCCAGGCGCGCATTTTGCAAGAGCAAAATGACCACCGTCGCCACCGTCATCACTGAAATGCTGACGATTTCCAGCAGTCCCGTCGAGGCAAACCGCTGGATCGCGTTGACGTCGCCGGTGCAGCGGGTCATCAACTGGCCGGTCTGGGCGTTGTCGTGAAAGGAAAAAGAAAGCGACTCGATGTGCCGGTACAGCCTGTTCTTGAGATCATAGGCGATGCGCCAGGACAGCCACTCGCTGAAATACATCTGTCCAAACGCAAAGAGCGACTTGATCAAGCCAATGCCCAGCACGAGCAGCCCGGCATTGACCATAAACCGGTAATCGCCGCCGGTTACGCCGACGTCGATGGCCTGCTGCAAGACGCGGGGCACGATCAAACTGAGCGCCATTCCGACCAGCAAAGAGACGTATGCGGCGATCAACTGGGGCCAATAAGGACGAACCAGCTTCCAGATGCGGAGTATGGTTTTCATATTTTTCCTTTCAAACTGGATACTGGCGGGCTTGCCAGTATTCAGTTTGTCAATGATAGCGATACTCGTCTTCCAAAAGGCTCATCAGCAGGTAATCGACGTATCGCCCCTCGGCCAGTTCGTGGTCGCGCAGCACGCCATCGCGTTTAAAGCCCAGCGACTCCAGATCGCGCCACACTTGCTCCTGCCCGACGCTGACCTGTGCGCTGATCTTGTGTGCGCCGAGGCGATCGAACAGATATTCCACCAACAGCCACACTGCCTCGCGGCCCCACTCGCCGGCCCAGCAATCTGCCTCGCCGATCTCGACACTGATCGACACATTTCGCGTGTCGGACTGCAAACCATAATAGAGCACATAACCGATCAGCTGGCCCTCGTTTGTATCGACCGCAAAGCGCTGCCGCTCGGTCGAACTGGCGTCAAGCTTGAACTCGGCCTCCAGTTCAGCCATCGTCCGTGCGAGCGCGTGTGAGCGACAGGCATATCCCGGCGGATCGCTCCGGTGCTCCCACTGGTGCAGCATCGGCAGGTCAGTTTTGAGAAAGGGCCGCACTGCCCCATAGCGCCCTTGCAGCAGCAGCCCGCGCGACTCGTCTTCGACTTCCTCAACGCCCTGTTCAGTCTGTCCGGCGGTTTGAATTTGCCGGGCCACCGAACTGGCAATCAAGAGGGTGGGATATAACGCGCCGCGTTCCTGCGCCTCTTCGACCTGAAAACCCTGACTGCGCAGGTAATGTAACGAAGGACGCTGAATGCCGGCCAGCATCAGGCAGTTGGACAGGCTTTTGGTGACGGTATACAGGTTGGTGCGCCGAAAGCCGATGCGCTCGTAAAAGCTGAGCACGCGGTTGGGGCTGTCGGTGTCCAGCACGCGGCCCAGCAAAAAGGCCAGGGGTAGGCCTTTGACCATTCCCAGCGCCTTGGCGATACGCAACGCCCGCCCCACCAGTTCCGCACCGATGCCCGCCCCGCGCGCTTCCCAGGACACACCAACACGGCTGATCTGCACACCATCCAGCTCGTCCAGCAGGTGGATCGGCGAGAGATGGACACGCAGTCCGCCGATGACATGCCCGGCGGGGTCAAGTGCTGCAAGCTGCACCGTGCTCGACTCGCTGTCGGCGTCATCGCGCATCAAAAACGCTTCCAACCCCTTGTCAAAGCGCACTTCTGACAGAGCCGCCCAACGGACATCGAACAGGTCCCAGAGTTCGTCAGCCGTTAAACCGGTGACGCCAAACTCGGAACAGAAACACTTGTACAGAATGCCATCGCGAACCTCTGGCACCATCAACTTGACCAGCGCGTCCACGGCTCCATTGGACATAGCTCTGCCTTTGCGTCAGACAGTCAACAAGGGTAGTCCTGACCGAACATCAGATGCCCGTCACCCTGAACAAAAGTCTTGATACAAAAACATCTTTATTGCATAAAAGCAATTATTCTCAACAACTCTTTTCAGGTGACGGGCATTTGGAAGCAGTTTTTTGCAGTGACAAGCGATCGATACAACAAACGTATTATACTGTTTTTGGGCAAAAAGGGAAACGATTTGCGCCGCACGGGTGTATTGGTCGTTTGGGGCAAACGCCGGTTGAGTAGAGTTGCGATTTGGGCAACCCGTATCGAACCCCAGCGTTCGGCGGCTGCAGATCACATTGAAGGTATGACTTGTTTTCATCGGGCACACCGGTGGTGCATTTTGATGCTTTCTTGACCCTTTGGCGGCATTTTTGATCACCGTCTTGATATACATTGTGGTATACTTTTGCAAACTAGTGGACAGTGCTGTCGGAAATATCCAATCCATATGCACTGCCTTGTTGTGTAAATACGATACCACAAATCAAGATGAGTGATTGACATGAACAGTTTCTTTGCAGAACAAAGTCTTGCGGTAAACATTGTATTCGGCCTGATCGCGCTGGTTATTCTTGTTCTCAGCTCTAGTCTGACAGTAAAAAAATTGATTGGACTGGCCGGCTATTTCCACCTGTCGACAACCTTTATGGGAGTGACAGTCGTATCTCTGGCTACCAGCATTCCCGAGATCACCGCGCACCTCGTCGC
>JAFGEY010000246.1 GCA_016931365.1 Anaerolineae bacterium | reverse complement strand
TGCTCGATGCGGTGTGGGGCGAAAATTACGTCGCCGGCGACCGCTCGGTCGATAACACCGTGCTGCGCCTGCGCAAAAAGCTGGGCGCGATGGGGAACCAGATCGAAACCGTATGGGGCATCGGTTATCGACTGCCGGCGCAGGAGCGCGAGCCTTGAGCGCGAAACGGTTCTCGCTGTGGACCTATCTATCTCATCCGTTTCTGAGCGTCCATCCGCTGTGGGCGCTGCTCGAAATGTGGCTGCTGGGGCTGCTGTTCCTGTCTATCCTCGCACAGTTGGCCGGCGTGATTCACTATGCGGCATTGGCCAACGGTATGTTGATGATGTGCGGGGTATGTGGGATGTGGGCGGTGCTCCGCGCGCGGCTGCCGCAGTGCGCCTGGTGGCTGCAGGTGGTGTGGGAGTTGGCGATGGGCGCGGCAGTAAGCCTGATCATGGCCGCCGGGCTGGGGCTGCCTGCTCGCTGGCTGGGCTGGGATGTGGTGTGGACGGAATCGAATCTCGGCATCGGCACGGCCAGCCTGGTGCGCTTGATGACCGGGTTCGGCTACCTGGCAGCCCGCGTTGTTGTGCGGCTGTGGTTGTTCTGGAACCGTCTGCGCCGCCGGCGGATGCTGTGGTCGCTGACTCACGCCCATCTGATCACGGCTTTTGCAGCGATGATGGGCGTGTTGGTGATGTCTATCGGTGTCATCCTGATTTCCGGCGAAAGAACGGACCTCTCGTCACTGCCACTGCCGGCCTCATTTGCCACCCTGCTTTTCCACTCGATCTTTCCCGCCGTCAGCGTGATCATCGTGTTTACCGTATTGGGACTTGCCCTGGTGATGCCGCCGTCGGCGATCCTGTCTTTTTTCGCTGCCCGAAAGACCACACGCCGGGTAGACAACCTGGCCCGCGCGGCACGGGCCTGGCGAGAGGGCAACTATGAGGCGCGCGCCGAGGTATCCGGCGAGGATGAAGTGGCCCAGCTTCAGGCCAACTTTAACGCGATGGCCGAAAGCCTGCAAACGACGTTGCGCGACCTGCAAACCGAGCGCGACACCGTTACGCAGTTGCTCGAAGGGCGGCGCGAACTGGTAGCCAATGTCTCACACGAATTGCGCACGCCGGTGGCGACGATGCGCGCGTTGCTGGAATCGACGCTCTTGCATTGGCAAGACTTGCACTGGCAAGACTTGCACGAGCAAGACGCCCCATCGCCAACGCTGCGACACGAATTGGAGGTGATGCAGGGCGAGATCGAGCGCCTGCAAACCTTGATCGACGACCTGTTTACTTTGTCGCAGGCCGAGGTCGAGCACCTGACGCTGAACTGCCGGCCAACCGACGCAGCGCCGATCGTGCGGCAGATGGTTGAGGCCATCGCGCCGCTGGCCTGGCAGTCGGGGCGGGTGCAGGTGATCGCCGAACTGCCCGCCGCCCTGCCTCCGGCCCACGTCGATGGCACGCGGCTGGCGCAGATTCTGGCCAATTTGCTACGCAACGCCGTTCGTCACACCCCCCCCGGCGGCATCGTCGCCGCAGCGGCCGAGGCCGAGCAGGATTTTATCCGCCTCGAGGTGCGCGACACCGGCGAAGGCATCGCCGAACAGGATTTGCCGCGCATCTGGGAGCGCTTTTATCGCGGCAGCAACAACGAGCACGATCCAGACAGCGCCGGGCTGGGGCTGGCGCTGGTCAAGGAATTGACCGAGGCAATGGGCGGCACGGTGGAGGTCGAGAGCAAATTGGGACAAGGGAGTTGTTTTACCGTTCGGTTGCCGAAAAGTGAAGAGTGAAACGTGGCCCGTGAAACGTCAAACGTCAAGCGTGAATTGAAACAACCTGGTATTTGACGTTTGATGATTGACGCCATTCAAGAACATCTAAACCCTCCGGTCAGATTGGACTGGAGGGTTTTTCTTTTTGCGACACATTTGCGACAGATCGGCGATACGGGCGCGACAGTTCCTTGCTAAGATAGAGCAGCAGCAAAAAACGAGATGATTCCAAAGAGCTATCACCATTTCCATGACTGGCCTAAACATAGATTGCTGACAGAGTTTAGTCCGTCATGAAAATCTAGAGGGCATTAGGGCTCAATGCTCAAGTCAGCCGTTGTCTCAAATCACACAGGAGAAAAACGATGAAAACAAAAACATTGTCCGCAGGTGTCGCCATCCTGATCATCTGTGGGTTGCTTGGCGTGCCGGTTACCCATGCATCCGACTATGAGTTCTCGCGCCAGATCAAGACCGTCTTACCTGGGCAGATGGCCCTTTACAACGTGCCCGGCGTCAGCATTGCCTTGATCGAGGAGGGCCGGGTCGTCTACGCCAAAAGTTTCGGCTATGCCGACAGAGCCGCCAAAGTGCCGATGACATCCGACACGCTTTATCAGGTGGCCTCCGTCTCCAAAAACCTGACCGCCTGGGGTGTGATGCGGCTGGCGGACCAGGGTCTGATCGGCCTGGACGACCCCATCGAAAAGTATCTGACGCGCTGGCACATTCCGCCCTCGCCATACGATGCCCGTGGTGTCACCGTACGCCGATTACTCAACCATACGGCTGGCATTTCGCTGGAGGGCTATGGTGAGGGCGTCCCGGTGGGCGAGCCGCTGCCCTCGCTCGAAGCGTCGCTCGCCGGCGACACCCGCGGCTGCGGCGCGGTCGAGCTGGTGCGCGAGCCGGGCGAAACGATGATGTATTCCGGCGGCGGTTATACCATCCTGCAACTGCTGGTAGAAGAAGTCACCGGGCAGACCTTTGCCGAATACATGAAAGAAAATATCCTGAACCCGCTGGGCATGACCAGCAGCACCTTTGTCTGGGACGAGCAGGTGCAGAGCCGGCTGTCCCGCGCCTACGGCACGTACTATAACGCGATCCCCAACCAGACCTACATCGAGGATGCGGCGGGTGGGCTGTACAGTTCGCTCAATGACATAGCTCATTACGCCCAGGCCGTACTCAACGGCTCCGACGTGCTTGCAAAAAAATCGTTCAACCTGCTGTTCGAGGGCGAGCACTATGGTCTGGGCCATGGCCTGATTGACTTTTCCACCGGCGAGCGCTTTGTCTTTGGCGGCGGCACGCGCATGGGCTGGCAGTCCGACTTTGTCGTGTATCCCGACGACGGCAGCGGCATCGTGATTCTCTCAAACGCCAATGGTGGGGTCGTTCTGAACCTGGCAATCATCAACCTGTGGGTCGAGTGGAAAACCGGGGTTTCGTGGCCGGGCGCCGGACTCTTTCTGTACCAATACCCCGTGCTGTTCGGCATTGCAATCGTGCTGGAGGTCATTTGCACGGTCTATGCGGCGATTCTTTTCATCCAGTTCCGGCAGGGGCGGCGGGTCTTTTTGTTCCGGAGCGCTCGAAACAAGTTAGCGCACCTCATCTGGACCGGGTTGGTGATCGCTGTGGTTGTGTTGTGGTGGTTGTACGGTTTCACCGACACGTTCGATCCCCAGGCCAGGATGCTGTGGGCGCCCGAGCCGTTCCTGTACGTGAGCGTCTTGGGCACGCTGCTGGCATCGGAAATGGCAATCGGTAGCCTGTTTCCCGGGGAAAAAAGGAGCGACCAATGAAGAATTTGAGTCGAATCGACAAGGTGAAACGGCTTGCATCCGATAGGCCCATGCTTTTCTCGTTACTCGTCATGCCGGCTGCAATTCTATTGACCGAGATACCTTTACACGGCATCTTGTTACCTTTACTGGACGATCCAGGTGCCAGGTTCCTGGAGGGTATCATAGAGCAAACACTGGTAGGGCTTGTTCTTGTATGGCTGCTGGTCAAACTTGATTTGTTCGAGAAAGCCAGATTTACCTCCCCCAGGCAGTGGAAGGCTTTGTGGCTGATGTGGCCGCTGGTGATCATCACGCTGCTCAACTTTTCATCGCTCATCGAGGGGAAACTGGCTATCGACACCTCGCGACCGGGCCGGATCGCACTTTACACTTGTCTGGCACTTTCAATCGGGTTCTTTGAGGAGGTTCTGGGACGTGGGGTGATCCTGACTGTAATGCTACGGAAATGGGGGCATACCCGGCGCGGCATCTATCAGGCCGTGCTTGTGTCCAGCGCCCTATTTGGCGTGGCCCATATCATCAACTTGATCATCGGTCGTCTGCCGCTGCTGGCCAATTTGACCCAAGTTGTCTATGCCTTTTTCTTTGCAGTGATTTTTGCGGCGTGCGTGCTGCGAAACAACTCGATCTGGCCGATGGCGGTGATGCACGCAGCCTTTGATTTTGGCGGCAAGCTGCGCGAAATCGCCATAGGTGGAGGCAGCCAAATAGCCGTGACAAACAGCACCGTGCAGGAAGCTGCAAGCACTATCATCATTACTCTGTTTCTGTTTTTGTACGGCATTTTCATTCTCCGGAAAGTGGCTCCATGTGAGCGTCCGGGCAACATATTTGAGAGGAGTGAACAAAATGTCTGATTTAGCTATTTCAACCACCGAACTGACCCGCCGCTTTGGCGACCTGGTTGCCGTCTGGCTGCTCGATCTGCGCGTGCCGCACCGGAGCGTCTATGGCTTTCTCGGCCCCAACGGCGCGGGCAAGACGACGACGATCCGCATGCTGCTGGGGCTGATCCGGCCCAACGCCGGCGAAGTGCGCCTGTTCGGCCAGCCGCTGTGGCGGCGCCGGCTCGACCTGCTGGGCCGCGTCGGCGCGCTGGTCGAAACGCCGTCGCTGTACGATCACCTCACCGGGCGCGAAAACCTGGAACTCACCCGGCGCTTGGTCGGCGGCAGCAAGGCGCAAATCGACCGCGCGCTGAAAATCGTGCGGCTGCAAGATGCGGCCAATCGCCGGGTCAAGGGTTATTCGCAGGGCATGAAACAGCGCCTCGGGTTGGCGCTGGCCTTGCTCAACGAGCCGGCGTTGCTCATCCTCGACGAGCCGACCAACGGCCTCGATCCGGCCGGCATCCAGGAGATGCGCGCGCTGATCTGCCGCCTGCCGGAGGAATACGGCGTGACCGTGTTCCTGTCCAGCCACCTGCTGGCCGAAGTTGAACAGGTCGCCACGCACATCGGGATCATCCACCAGGGCCGGCTGCTGTTCCAGGGTCAACTGGCCAGCCTGCATGCCCAGATGGAAGGCCAGATCGTGCTCGGCGTCGATCAGCCGGAGCGGGCCAAACAGGTGCTGGCGCAGGAAGGATGGACCGTTGGCGGCAACGGCGGGCACCGGCTGACAGTCGCCGCCAACGGCCAGTCCGACGCGGCGATGGTCAACGGCCAGTTGGCTCGCGCGGGAATCAACGTGTACACACTGACCATCGATCAGCCAACGCTGGAAGATATTTTTATCGGCTTGACCCAGGCGGAGCCGGAGCCGGTCGGGGATTTGACCGGCCCGGCACGGTCACAATCACTCATTGTTGGAGGCTAGAATGAAATTTCTGATTCGCGCATTGCACGCCGAACTGTTAAAAAGCAAACGCACGCTGGCCTTTTGGCTGGCCCTGATCGCACCGCTGGTGGTCATTGCCTTGCAGGTGGCGATGATGTGGGAACAGCGCGAGTACATGTCCGATCTCTACCAGAATCAAAGCGCCTGGTACGAATACGGCGCGCAAACCGGCATCCTGTGGGGACTGCTGATGCTGCCCCTATTCGTCACTCTGGAAACAGCGCTGGTGGCACAGTGGGAACACCGCAACGGGCAGTGGAAACACCTCTTTGCCCTGCCCATCCCGCGTTGGGCGCTGTACGCAGCCAAGCAGGCCAGCGGGATGGCCTTGATCGGCCTCAGCATCGCCGCATTGTTCGGCCTGATCGTCCTCAGCGGGTGGGGGCTGCGCCTGCTGATCCCCGGCCTGGGCTTTGAAGCGGCCGTGCCGTGGGGCGAGTATGCCACATACGGCCTGACCATGTTCCTGGGCGCATGGCTGATCATCGCCATCCAGACCTGGGTGGCGCAGCGCTGGCCGAGCTTTGCCGTAGCCAGCGGCGTGGGCATCGCCATGACCGTCGCCGGCGCAATGGTCATCCAGAGCGACTGGGCGAACGTGTACCCTTATACCTTGCCGGTGATCGTCGCCAATGGCTTTGTCAGCGAAGGCATGCGCTCGCTCAACGGCTTTACCGAGGGCCTGCCGTGGGCCGAACTGCTCGTCGGCAGCCTGGGCGGCCTCATGGCCGCACTGGCCGGCGGGTGGCAGATGATCCGGCGAGATGTGTTGTAGGCCGGAGTAGGGGCGAGCATCTCCTGGAAAACCAGCGCTGGTGGGTAAGGGCGAGGCATCCCAAAACAGAATTGGGTCAGTCAACATTGGTTTTCTAGATATACGCTCCTGGTCAGCAAACCATGTACAAGGGATGCCTCGCCCCTACGA
This sequence comes from Anaerolineae bacterium, assembly GCA_016931365.1. Next base: position 11,333 of record JAFGEY010000246.1, on the reverse strand, counting down.
CGCGACGCCCAATATCGCCGCCTCGACCTCAGCTTGCGCGGCCTGGGCGCGCCGGGCGGCCTGCTCCCGCAGGCGGGCGATTTCGGCGCGGCCGGCTTGGACCCGGCGCACGATCTCGTGCTGCACGTCGAGAGGCGGGAGGGGGATGGGCATTTGAGCGACTTCCCGGCTGTTGATGGAGGCCAGGTTAGTCGTGCGTTTGGCTTTGCTGCGGAAGTAGGCTTGTCCAGCATTGCTGTTGATATAGGCCAAAACGTACTCGGACAATGCTCGTTGGCTATCCAGTCGCACGCGCAGGACGTGGTTTTGATGGACACACTCGGCGATTTCCCCGTGCCAGATTGCGCCACGCCCGACCAAATCGGCGCTGTTGCCCTCACAAAGCAAGATATCGCCCGGCTCCAATCGGTATTTTCCCATTTCTGGCGGAAATACTTCCAAATGCTTGATTTCAGTCAAATCTATATAGCCCCGCTGGACATTTGCCACGCGCAGATAGGGTGCTCCTTGCGCCAAATCTTGGCCGATGTCCTTGATTGGACTTTGGACAAATAGGGTCAGCGGGTGTAGGCGCGCTTTTTATAGCGCGCTTGGTGAATATCCAAGACGATGGGTGGCTTTTGGCGTTTGTCCAAAGTCCGAAATCCATGGCCAATCTTCTTTTCAGGTTTTTGACTCGATAGGATCAGGTGTATTATAAATGAACATGAAAAATCAGACAAGCGGCCCCCGACGCGGGTGTTGTTGCCAATTGCGATCGGTCTATGTTACAATGGTCGCCACATCGACGCGGTCTCCGGCCAGGCGAACTATTCCGGCCCGGATATCGTATGAAAAGAGGGATCGTTGTCGCCAGTCTTTCAGCAGAAAGGGACAAGACCGTGAACCATCAAGTACCGGCTGTGCAAACTGAGAATCTGACCCGCCGTTTTGGCGATCTCGTCGCCGTTGACCGCCTCAACCTGACCGTGCCGCGCGGGGTGATCTTTGGCTTTTTGGGGCCGAACGGCGCAGGCAAGTCTACGACGATCAATATGTTGATCAGCCTGCTGCCGCCGACGGCCGGGACGGCGCAGGTGGGCGGGTTCGACATTTGCCAGGAGCCACTGGAAGTCAAGCGACGCATCGGCGTCGTGCCGGAAGGGTTGAGCCTCTATGAGCGACTGACCGCCGTCGAGCAAATCGAACTGGTGGGGCGGCTGCACGGCCTCGGCCGCGCCGAGATCGAGCGGCGCATCCCATCGTTGCTGGAGGCATTGGAACTGCAAGACAGCGCCGACAAGATGATCCTGGATTATTCGCAGGGAATGCGCAAAAAGACGGCGGTGGCTTGCGCGCTGGTACACGCACCCGAAATCCTGTTTCTCGACGAGCCGTTCGAGAGTGTGGACCCCATCTCGACGCGGGCGATCAAAGAAGTGCTGCGCGAGATGGTTGACCATCGCGGCACGACCGTCTTTTTTTCCACCCACGTCATGGAACTGGCCGAGCGCTTTTGCGATCTGGTGGGCATTATCAACAAGGGGCAGTTGGCTGGAGTGGGCAGCATCGCCGAGCTGCGCCGCCAGGCCGGTTTGCCCGACGATGCGCCGCTGGAAGACGTGTTCCTGCGCACCGTCGGCGTAGAGGTGGAGGATGAAGGCCTGTTGGATTGGCTGACCGGCAGGGAAACGGCCGGTCGGGAGCGAGGCGACCATGTGGGCTGAACTGCGCACGCTATTCTGGCTGCAATTCAAATTGACGCTTTCGATATTCCGCAGCCGCCGCACCGAGGAGAAAATTCGGGCCGTGATGTGGGTGCTGCGCGGCCTGACGCTCGTTGTTACTTTGCCAATGTTTGTGGCGATGGGGATCGGGTTGGCAGTGGTCAGCGTGTTCCTGCTCACTCCGCGCGCCGCCTATGAATTGATGATGCTGACCAACAACCTGCTGTTCTTTATCTGGCTGCTGCTGCCCGCTTCGTACAGTTCGCAGATCGTCGAACGCTTTGAGCTATCGCGCCTGTTTCCTCACCCGATCCGCTTTCACAGCATGGTGGTCGGCAGCACGCTGATGGCCTTGCTGACCATGACCGGCGTGTGGTCGCTGTGCCTCCTGGCAGGTGAGATCATCGGGCTGGCCTGGCACCGACCGCTGGCCCTGCCGCTTATTCTGATCGGCGCGCTGCCCACCTTTGCCATGCTGGTGCTCACCGGGCGGATCATGGAAGACTTGTTCGACCTGGTCTCAGGCGACCGGCGGCTGCGCGGCGCGCTGTTGGCCTTGCTGTCGCTGCCCTTTATGTTCTGCTGGCTGGGGCAGTATCTCATTCAAGCGCTGACCCAAAATTATCAGAGTATGGCCTGGCTCGAACGATTGCCGTTTCTGCAGGGATTGGAACGGTTGAGCGCGGTCCAAACTCCGAGCGAGTTTCTGGAAATACTGCGCCCGTCGCGTCTGCTGATCTGGCTGCCGACCGGGTGGTCAACGGCCGGGATGGGCCTGGCGGTGACGGGCGAGTGGGGGCAAGCCCTGCTCTTTTTGCTCGGCTCGGTCGCCTTTGTGTCTTTGCTGCTCTGGTTTCACGCCGGCATCACCCGCCGTCTGATGGAAGGGGCGGCGGTAGGCATCGGCGCGGAACGAGTGCGCACGCGCCAGGCGCGCCTGCGGCTGCCCGGCCCGCCGACCTTTTGGGCGCTCTTTCACAAGGATTGGCTGTATCTGTGGCGCAGTCCAGGGCCGAGGCGCATGGCCTTTTCGTCTCTGCTTTCGCTGGCAGCCGTCATTGCGCCATTGCAGGCCAACCCATCGGGGATGTGGAAGATAGCTTTGCCGCTGGTCTTGGGCGGATTTATCGTCATTATGGTAAGCATGGTGATCAACATGGGCATGACATCTAACCACTTTGGCCTGATTGACCGGGAAGGATTTGGCACGCTGGCCCTGTCGCCGGTGGATCGGCGACAGGTGCTCTTGTCGGCGAACCTGGTCGTTTTCTTGATGGCCGGCGTGCTGTACCTGGTCGTGCTATCGGCGCTTGCCCTGTTGACCCGTTACTGGCTGGTGCTGCCCCTGGGCCTGTATCTGGGGCTGTGCATGCAGGTCGGCGGCTGCGCGGCCTACAACCTGGCGGCCATCATCGGCCCCTATCGCACACAACTCAAGTATAACAGTGGGCGGCAGCGGGGCAACCTGTGGGGTATGCTGGCCTGGTTCGTTTCATCTGCGCCTGTCTTGGCCTTGATCGTGCTGCCTTTTGTTTTCTGGAAACCCGGCCTGGCGATCACACTGCCGCTGGGAGCTATTTATAGCGTGGCCCTGTACCTGGTCACGCTCAAGCCGCTGGCCGCTCTGCTGCAACGCCGGGAGCATGCCATCCTGGCAGCGGTGACAGCGCAAGAGTAGATATGATAATTAATGCACCCCACTCCTCCTGTGGGTTTGACGCACGATCGATTGTATGTTACACTCGGATGAATCCCATCTGCCGCGCCAACCATCTCCACAGACGAGGAACAGACGATGCCCCAAAATTTCTACATCGCCATCGAAGGCGCGATCGGCGTCGGCAAGACGACGCTCGCCCGGCTGCTCGCTCAGGAACTAGACACAGAGCTTTTGCTCGAAGTCTTTGAGGAAAACCCCTTTTTGAGCAACTTTTACGCCGACCGCGCGCTGTACGCCTTTCAGACCCAGATTTTCTTTCTGCTCAGCCGCTATCGCCAGCAGCACAAGGTGATCGGCCAGACGCTGGCCCACTCGTCGCTGATCAGCGATTATACCTTTGCGAAAGATCGCCTCTTTGCCGAACTCAACCTGGCCAACGACGAACTGGCGATGTATCACCGCGTGCACGAGATCCTGGCCGAAAAAATCCGCCTGCCGGACCTGCTGGTCTACCTGCGCGCCAGCACCGACACGCTGATGAACCGCATTGCGATTCGCGACCGGGTGTACGAGCGCGGCATGTCCCGCCCGTACATCCAGGACCTGGGTGAAGCCTACGACTCATTTTTAGCCAAATACACCGACACGCCCGTCCTGGCGATCGATACCGACGATCTCGACTACATCCATCGCCGCGAAGACTTGATGCAGGTGGTCGGGCGCGTGCGTTCGGCGCTGGCCCAGGGCGACTACCAGCACGCCCTGCCCGATCTTGAGGAGCACCTCGACGCCGGCGAAACGCTGCGCGTCGCCGAGACACGCCGTCGCCTGCCCGATTTCCAACGCTGGCACCGCGCCCTCGACGAAGAAAAGGGCTTTTTGACTGACCTGTATTTCAACTATATCGCGCTGACCGAGGAAATGGGTGAGTTGGGACGCACACTCAAACAAGCGTGGCGGCGGCAGGAGACACTGGTTGCCCAGGTAGGCAACCGACAAGAGGCACAAGATCGGGCGTTGGGCGAACACTTGCCGGCGATCAGAGAAGAACTGGCCGATTTGCTGGCTTATATCATCAAGCTCTCCAACTATGCCGGGATCGACCTGGAAGAAACCTACCTGGCCAAGATGCGCCAAAACAAAGAGCGCTCCTGGAATTCTGATTAAAATAGACCCTAAAGGTTTGTGAAACCTTGGGGTCTTTCTGCGCTCGAAATCACGATCTCGCCGAAAAGCTGCTCCTGGTGCACCGTAATGCGCCGGGTGCGGATCAATTCCAAAACGGCCAGCAAAGTCACGATCACTTCGATACGCGACGTACCATCATCGAGCAGGCTGCGGAAGGTCAGATCGCTGCGCTCGGCCAGGCAGCGGGTAATCTGCTCTATCTTGTGCTCGATGGTCACTTGGTATGGCACCACATTGATCGTTCCTTCAACGCCGACGGGTTGATCGAGCAAAGCGCGCAAGGCAGCGATCAAATCATCCACACAGGCATCCCCCAGGTCGAGTCTGGCCTTCAAGTTTTGCGTCAGCCTGGAAACCGGCACCGTGCGAGGGTACATCCGCGCCCCCGCCTGCTCACGCCCGGCCAGAAACTGCGCCGCCCGCTTGAAAACCATATACTCCCTGAGCTGGCGCACCAGGTCATCGCCAACATCTTCTTCTTCCTCGATGATTTTGGGTGGCCTGGGCAGCAGCATGCGCGATTTGATCAATAGCAGTCGCGCTGCAATGACCATAAAATCGGCCAGATCGTTGGGACGCACTTTTTCGACCACGCGCAAATACGCCAGGTATTGATCGGTCACCCGGGCCAGCGAAATAAGGGTGATGTCCAGCGCTTCCTGCTCGACCAACTTGAGCAGCAGATCGAGCGGACCTTCAAAAACCTCTAATTTGACCTGATACGTTGGGGGCTGCGCCCCCGTTGGCTGTTCCATTCATTCACCCGCCAAAGAAAAACCCCGCCGTCAGACGGGCGGCGGGGTTTTGATCAAACCCGGCTATGCTTCGTCAAAATTCAAAAAGCGCTGCCCCTGAAGGGCCAATTCGTTCAAGACAACCCGCGTTTCATCTGTGTCGCGCCCGGCAATGCGCTCCACGTAGCAACCTGCTTCGAGCAAAATTTGTTCAGCGCGTTCATCCACACCGGATGCGTTCCCGATGATGGTCACATATTGAGCATGTTTGGCGTCCTCAACCGAAAAGCCATGTGTGACTTTGAAGCTGCTGATGTACGTTTTGGCCGCTAGCCAGTCGCGCTCGGCCCAGACGTTGCCTTTGTGCCAAAAAAGCACATAGTGATACACGGGTTTAGGTGCATAGCTGATTTTGGATTGCTGCTGAATACGTTTGACCTCGGCCAGCAGCAAATTTTTCCACTTTTGCCCATCCAGCCACTGGTGCCCCGGCGATTGGGTGTCGATAAACTCTTTTTTGCCGCGCACAGCTTCCAGGGGCAGGCTAAACTCATCGATCAACCAGGCCGCCAGGTGTGCCGTGCTTTTGATCTGCGCTGGCGTTGGGATGGTCTTGGTGAAGGTGCCGCCCACGCAGATGCCCACGCTGACCGAATCATAATTGCCGACGTGGTACGAGATGGTGGTCAGGTGGTTGGTCTTGTAAATGATGCCCTTGTCGTCCACGTAAAAGTGATAGCCGATGCCCGGCCAATCCATATTTTTGACGTGGAACTGGGCCACTTGCGCCGCCGTCACCGTGGCGGGCACGGCGCTGTGGTTGATGACCACGTTTTGAATCGCGCCGACGTCGCGCAAGGCATAGCTTTTGGACGCGTGCCGGGGCAGTTGGTAGATCACATCCTGCCACAACGGACGCACCACGCGGGCGATCGATTTGTCCCGCACGGCCATTGCCCCTATCGCCCCCATCGTCCCTGTCGCTACAGCCGCCCCCGTCGCTCCCGACGGCGCGTTGGTCAATTCTTCGCGCATCTGCACCAACGCCGTCTCTACCTCGTAAAGGCGATCCTGAAGGCTGCTGTTCTCCATTTTAGCCTGCGCTGTCTCTTCCTGAACCTGGAGCAGGCTGCGGCGCAGCGTTTGCACCTCCTGTCCGGACGCCTTGGGGATGATCCGCCCTGGCAGGTCTTGCTGCAAGACGATGCGCTCGAAATACTGGGTGGGCAGATTGTCTTCGACCACGAGATCGCTGATCGGCACACCGCAGAACTCGCGCCCCATCTGGTTGTAAAATTCCAAGAACGCGCCGCTGACCTCATGCCCATTGATTTTGACCGGCAGCACGACCTCTTTCCAGGTGTAGGCGTTGTTCATCGCCGCTCGGAAATCGTCGTGCACGCCGCCCTTGCCGTCGATGTGCCACTTGTCAAAGCGCGGCCAGCGGTAGAGGATCAGGCAGCGAATTTGCTGGTTGCCGGGAGCCGAGTTCCAGTCGTTGATCTCTTTGTAGGCGTTCTGCACCCAGCCGCGATTGGCGTTTTCCCACTCTTCGTCCTCGTCGGCCTCGGTGATATACACCGGCACGTTGCGAAACTCGGCCGGAGTGGCCTCCATAAAATCGCGGTAGCAGCGAAAGTGGTAGCGATATTTGTGAAACGGCGGATCCATCCGCTGCTCGTTGAATACCAGGCTAGGATCGTGGCCGTGGGTGTAGGCGTGATGGGTGATCGCGTCGACGGGGCAACCCAGCGCGGCAATGGCCCGCACAATGTCGACGAAATACTTGACCCAATCGCCCGCCTCGTTGCCGGGATAGGCCGTGGTGTTGTTCCACGGAGCCACCGATCCGACCGCGACCTGATCGTTCTCGTGGCCCGGCAGACTGTGAATCTGCTCCCAGCACTTTTTGTAGCATTGGGCGTACAACTGCGGGGTGATCATTTGCCCGTTGGGGCGCTCCTGGACGTGGTTCATCTCGTTGCCAATGACCCAGATGTGCCCGCCCCGGCTGTTGCGCACAAAATTGCGCACTCGCTTGGCAAAATCATCATAGTGCTGCGGCTGTGGGATAGTGCCGCCGGGGAAATAGTCGTGGTTGATGCGGCTGATGATGCCAAAGCCTTTGCTCTCCCACTGGCTGTAGTCGGCCCCATGTTGATCGTTGAGATCGTGAAATACGCGCTCAGTGAACAAAATCCAGCCTTTTTTCCCCTTTTCCTCCATCAACCACTCGCCGCCCGGCTCGTGAAGGCCAAAGATATACTTGGGAAAAACTGGTTGATTTGTCATTTTGCTACTCCCATCCAAACCCCACTGTTAACTAAAAAATCATCGCCTCTGGTTTTATTATACTCGACAACCGAGGCGATGACAAGGGTAAAGACAAAGCGCGTCAACGATGATCCGCTAGATCCAATTGGAAACAATCACAAATTTTACTGGATGCAAGCCACCAACATTCGTACCGCTTCCACCGAAGTATCGACTATGTGCAGCATTGCCGCGTGCGCCGCTTCGACATACGTCTCTCGCTCCAATACGGCCAGCACGCGCCGCCAATGCGCGCCAAGCAGCACACACGGTTTGTCGATAGCCTGGACGGCAATCAAATTCCACACCACAAACAGCTCGGCCAACGTGCCAATACCGCCTGGCAAAACGACAAAGCCGTCGGCCAGGTCGATCAATTGGCGCAGGCGGGCCGGCAGATCGGGCGAGTGGATGGCCTGGCTTAGATAACTATTGCCATTGGGTGAACCAAAAGTGGCACAAGTGACGCCGATCGCCTTGCCGCCTCCTTCTGCCGCGCCCTGGCTAACCCCTTGCATCGAGCCGCCATAGCCACCACTGACCACGTCAAACCCGGCTTGCGCCAGCAAATGGCCCAAGATGCGCGCCTGTTCATAGCTGTCGTCACCTGACTGCCCGCGCGAGCTGCCAAAGACGGCGATTGCCTTGTTCATCGACGCTTGCCGGATCGGTGAACGATCTGCCGCGAGAGGGCCACGGCCAGATCGTCACCGTTGCGCACCAGGTAGGCCGGGATTTTGCTGGCGTGCAGTTCGGCCATCACCTCGGTCGGATCGCCGGACGAACCACCAAAGGTGGTCGGATCGATGACAACAGCGATGATTGTCGCCCCACGGCGCATCAACTCGCGCGAGGCCGCCACCCACGTCCGGTCCATTGACGGGGTGATCACAACCAGCGTCACCCCCCGTCCCAGGCGGTCGCCCTCGGTGAGCAGCACCTGAGTCAGTGAAGCCGTCCCCTCGGCACGGCTCATCGCCAATGTTTCCAAAATCTTGGTCAACTGGCGGTGTCCACGGTCGGGTTGCATCACTTCTCGAGTCTGACCATAGGAGACCATACCCACAGCGCGATCTTTGTAGATGAAATGCTGCGTGACCGATGCGGCGATGGTAACGATGTACTCTTCGGTCATCGGATCGAGTTCGATATCAGGACGCTTGCGCCCGCGCAAAATCGAGATCACCGGATCGACCGGCTCTTCTTCTGGCAATGGCAGGCTGCACTGCACGCGGTGATACATATCCAAAAATATCCAGATATCCGAGGAGGGATCGAGTTCGAATTCTTTGACCACCAGTCGTCCCGTGCGCGCCGTCGACCGCCAGTGGATGCGGCTAAAGCTGTCGCCAGGCGCGTAATCGCGCACACCGGCGACATTGGTGGTGATGTAATGCGTGCGCCCGCGCACGGCATCACCGCCGGGAAGCTGGCCCAACGGTGGGGCAAAAGACGGAATGGGGATCACCGCCGGATAGATGACGATGTCAGAAGTGGGTTTTAATTCGCGTCTGAAACGGAACAGACCAAAAGGATCGCCGCTGTACAGGGTCATCGGGCCGAGGGTAAACTGGCCTCGCCGCCGGCAAATGGTGCGCACCGCCCAGTTGCGGTATCGCTTGGGTGGCAGGGCATTGACCACCCGGCTGATGTGATGCCAGGGCAGCGTCGAGTGGTCGCGCACTTCGATCCACACCTGGGGCAAAAAGCCTGTATTGCGGACGTTGAGGCTCTCTTCGGCTGTTTTGCCCACCGCCGAGCGGCGCGAGCGCGTCCGGCGGGCGATCTGCACCGAGGAAACGCTGCGCCAGGCCCAGAACAGCGACAGAAACAGGATCACGCCAATCAGGTACGAGAGGTTGTAAAACAGATTGCGTCCCGTGGTGAGGGCCAAAATAACACAAATCGCCCCTAGAATGATAAAAAACCAGGCTCTTCTCACGCTTGTTCCATCCTATCCCGAATCAATCGAGACTGAACAGGGTATGAGTTGAATTCTGCGGTTCGTGTTACGCCCTGCCCCGATCCCACGCCCGCGCACCGGGTACCGGCGTCGACTGAAGCACATCATCGACGATCGAACGCGGGTCGACGTCCTTGATCCGCGCCGATGGGCTGACGATCAAGCGGTGAGCCAGCGCCGCCGGAGCCAGCAGTTTGACATCATCGGGGATGACGTAATCGCGCTCGTGCATCGCCGCGCGCACCTGAGCCGTCTTGTACAGGGTCAGGCTGCCACGCGGGCTGGCCCCCAGGTAAGCATCGGGGTGATCGCGGGTCATATTGACCAGGTTGATGATGTATTCCTTGATCAGGTCATCGACGTACACCTGCTTGACCTGCTCCTGCGCCTGGACGAGTTCATTCACCGTCACCACCTGCTCGATCTCCTGGATGGGGTGTTTGAACTGCTGAGCGTCGAGGATTTTCTGCTCGTCGGCCTTGCTGGGGTAGCCAATGCTGATGCGCAGCATAAAGCGGTCGAGCTGCGCCTCGGGCAGCGGGAAGGTGCCCTCGTACTCGATGGGGTTTTGCGTGGCCATCACCAGGAAAGGTCGCTGCATCGGGTAGGTCACGCCGTCCACCGTGACCTGGCGCTCTTCCATCGCCTCCAGCAGCGCGCTTTGCGTCTTGGGCGTGGCGCGGTTGATTTCGTCGGTGAGCACGATCTGGGCCATCACCGGGCCGGGGCGAAATTCAAATTCCAGCGTTTTCTGGTTGAACACTGAGACACCGGTCACATCGCTGGGCAGCATGTCCGGTGTAAACTGGATGCGGCGGAACGAACAGCCGATCGACTTGGCAATGGCGCGCGCGAGCATCGTCTTGCCCACGCCAGGCACGTCTTCGATCAACAAATGCCCCTGGGCCAACAGGCCAATCAGGGTCATCTCAACCGTATTGCGCTTGCCAATGATCACGCGCTCGACATTTTCAACAACTTGAGCAGCAAAGGCTTGAATTGCTTCCATGGTGGCTCCTTTTGAACCAAATTTATGTGTGGGTAAAGAGGGTGGAACTCGATCCGGCAATAGGCTTATGTCAGGCAATGTACGAACCGACCCGTGGATATTAGCATTATGATCGAAAAAAGTCAAATGCTGCGCCAAAAATCGATTTGACATTGGCCCGGAAACGAGTATAATATGCTTTACATTGCGGGGTAGAGCAGAGGCAGCTCGTCGGGCTCATAACCCGGAGGTCAGAGGTTCGAATCCTCTCCCCGCTATCCAAACGAACGGGCGCCCATCCAGTTGATGGGTGTCCGTTTTTTGTTGCCTCTAGTCCGGCAAAGCGGAGTCAGGTTGCCCTCTCCAATTCAACGCCCGGCGAGATAACCTCGACCTCCGGCAAGGGGTGTATCTTGATGTTTTCTTGACCCTTTGGCGGTGTTTCTGATCACCATCTTGATGTGCGTTGTGGTATACTCTGTTTGGTTGATGGGCAGTGCTGTCGGATGTATTCAATCCGCATGCACTGCCTTGTTGTGTAAATACGATACCACAAATCAAGGTGAGTGATTGATATGAACGGTTTCTTTGCAGAACAAAATCTTGCGGTAAACATTGTATCGGGCCTGATCGCGTTGGTTATTCTTGTTCTCAGCTCTAATCTGGCAGTGAAAAAATTGATCGGAATGGCCGACTATTTCCACCTGTCGACAACCTTTATGGGAGTGACAGTCGTATCTCTGGCTACCAGCATTCCCGAGATCACCGCGCACCTCGTCGC
>JAFGEY010000245.1 GCA_016931365.1 Anaerolineae bacterium | reverse complement strand
GGACGACATCCGCACCGTGCCCGAACCGATCGCGCGCAATGTCAATCAGGCCCAAGTCAACACCGAGCGCAAGGCCCAGCACCCCAATTTTGGCGAGCTGCTGGAGGGTGTCTTTTCGGGGCAGATCGCCGTGGCTGACTACAAGCTGCAGGCCGAGGACTATGCCGCCATGTGGCGCGCCGAGCTCGAGCGCGCGATCGACGAGATCAAGGGTCGCGGGCTAGAGGTCAGCATCGACGACTGGCTCTATCCCAACTGGGAAGCGGACAAGGATTATACGGCAGACATGTACGGCGCGCTGTAGGTCACAGCGCATCCAAACTCCCTGCGACGTGCGAGTGGTGCATCCCCTTGTGGGGATGCACCACTGCTAGAGAGGCAGAACAATGTCTGACCTGGGCTTGACCGACGTTGCCCGGCTGCGTGCGCTGACGGCTACACCCAGAAAAAAATCACTGCTCACGCAAATGCGTGAGCAGTGGTGGTGCTATGTCTTTATCGCGCCGACAGTGATCCTCTATTTCATGTTCACCATCTGGCCGACGATCGCCAGTTGGTACTATGCCTTTTTTGACTGGACGGGCCTGGGGTCTCCGACCGAGTTCATCGGCCTGGAAAACTTTCAAGAGGTGGCGACAAACCCTTACTTTTGGAGCGCCTTTTTGCACACCTTTGAGTTTATGGCCGGCCTGGTCGTGCTCAACCTGCCGCTAACCCTGTTGATGGCGATCGTCCTCAACAACCGCCGTCTCAAGGGCGCCAGCGTGTACCGCGTCATCTATTTCTTGCCCGTGGTGACGACCACGGCCATCGTGGGCATTATCATGACCTACATCTTTAGCCCATTCAATGGAGTACTAAACATCGCCCTGGTCAAGACGGGCCTCCTGGAGAAACCCGTACACTGGCTTGGCCAGGTAGGTACGGCCATGCTGACCATCATCGTGGTCGCCGTATGGAAAGGCTTTGGCACCAACATGCTCTATTGGCTGGCCGGCCTGCAGGCGATCCCCGAAGAGCTATACGAAGCGGCCAAGGTCGATGGTGCCAGCGGCGCGCAGGCTTTCTATTTCATCACCCTTCCCCTGCTCCGACCGGTCGCCCTGGTGATCCTGCTGTTCACGGCAGTAGGTGCGCTGCACGTTTTTGACCTGATCAAAGTGATGACAAACGGTGGGCCATTCTTTGCCACGGAAACGGTGTCCCTGTTCATCTACCGCTTTGCCTTTGGAAGTACCTCGCGCATCGGCTTTGCCAGTGCGGCAGGCATCTTTTTTGGCGCGACAACCATGGTTCTCTCGCTGCTGCAGGCGTGGCTGGTGAGACGCTTTGGCGCAACGCGCCCCAGGGGAGGTGTGCAATGACAGCGCGACAAAAGACCGTTTCCCCGCAAAGAGGGCTGTCCCTGTGGCAGCAAGTTCAAAAGGTCGCGCAAATGCCGCTCACTCACGCGATCTTGATCGGCTTCGGGCTGCTGTGGATGTACCCCTTCCTGTGGGTCGTTTCGGCGGCCTTCAAGACCACGGCCGAGATGTTTAGCGGCGGCCTCAACTTGATCCCCAAGACCCCCATCCTGGACAATTTTAGCCGGGCATGGACGGTGGCCAATTTCCGCCAATACTTTGTCAATACGGTCATCGTCACCATAGCTGTCGTCGCCATCACCGTCGTACGCACCGCGATGACCGGCTATGCGCTGGGACGCTACAGCTTTCCAGGCAAGAGAATTCTCATTGGCGCGCTTATCGTGACCACGTTTCTGCCCACCGGTTATACGATCATCCCGGTCTTTGATCTGATGAAGGCACTCCGCCTGCTCAACACCCTGTGGGCCGTCATCCTGGGAGAGGCAGGCGGTCCACATATGCTGTTCATTATGCTCTTTGCCGGCTTTTTTTCCTCCTTGCCCAATGACTTGGAAGACGCTGCACGGATCGACGGAGCCGGTTTCGTGCGCATCTTTTGGGACATTATGCTGCCACTGGCCAGGCCTGTGATTGCGACGACGATCATCATGCGGTTTATGTGGTCTTGGAACGCCTTTTTCCTGCCCCTCGTCTTTACCCTCAGCAAGCCACAGCTCCGGACGCTGGGCGTGGGCATGTACGCGTTTACGACCGAGTATACGACGGACTGGACCGGTATGGCAGCGGGAGCCACGATCTCGCTCGTGCCGATCATTATCGTCTTTTTGCTCTTACAGCGCTACTTTGTGGAAGGCGTAGCCGGTGCGATCAAAGGCTAGGAAAGTGCATTCAGCCGATATTCGGTTGGTGAAAAAACTCAACTTGAACCAAGAGGGTGGCATCTGCCACCCTCTTGGTTTCTGATCATCGCTTCTTTCTCTATCCGCGGTTTCTCCGCCAGTTTTTGTCCACGTTAAACTTGAAATCACATCCCTCCGGCGCCTGGGTGACCTGGTCGATCCACAGCGCGCGGTAGCCCAGCTCGTAAGCCGGAGGTGGAGGAGTCCACGCCGCCAGGCGGCGCTGGATCTCGCGATCGTCGACCAGCAGGTTGATCTTGCCCGCGTCGGCGTCCAGCTCGATCATGTCGCCGTCCTCGACGATGGCCAGCGGGCCGCCGATCGCCGCCTCGGGCGCGACGTGCAGGACGACCGTGCCATACGAGGTGCCGCTCATGCGGTGGTCGACGACGCGCACCATGTCGCGCACGCCCTGGCGCAGCAAGTGCGTCGGCAGGCCGGCGTTGCCGCCCTCGGGCATGCCCGGCGCGCCGACCGGCCCCTTGTACCGGCTAATGATCACGTGATCGGCAGTGATATTGGCGAATTTCTTGTCTACCTCGTCCTGCTGGCGTCCATAGCTCTGTCGCTCCCCGCGAGGCCCGCGCTCGGGCAGGATAGCCGCCGGGCCAACGTGCTTGCACAGCGCCGGCGTGGCCGCGGCGGTCTTGATCACCGCGCCGTCGGGGGCCAGGTTGCCGCGCACGATGCGCAGGCCGCCCGTGGGCTGAATCGGGTTCGAGAGAGGCCGGATGATCTCGCGGTTCTTGATCCGCGCGCTCTTTAAATTTTCCTCCATCGTCTGCCCGCTGGCAGTCATCACCGAGGTGTCGAGCAGGGGCGCCAGTTCCTTCATCACCCCGTGGATGCCGCCGGCGTGGTACAGCTCTTCGACCGTGCACGCGCCGCTGGGCTTGACGTTGGTGATAAAGGG
>JAFGEY010000244.1 GCA_016931365.1 Anaerolineae bacterium | reverse complement strand
CGGCGAGGCCAGCTCGTCTTTGGTCTGGCTGGTGAACTGGGGTTCGGGCACCAGCACCGACACGGCCAGCGTTTGCCCAAACATGGCGTCCGCGCCGTCGATCTTGGCGTCTTTGAGCGTTTTGCGCTTTTGTCCCCACTGGTTCAGCGCGGCGGTGAAAGCCTGGCGCGCGCCGGAGACGTGCGTGCCGCCCAGGCGGGTCATGATCGTGTTGACAAAGCTGACCGTTTCGCCGGCCGGGTCGTCGGTGTACTGGAAGGCCACGGCGACCTTGATCTGATCCGGGTCGGCGCCTTTGTGTTCCAGCTCGAACTCGCCTTCGATCAACACCGGGGCGTTATTGGCCGAAATGGCCGTCCGTTCTTCGTCCAGGTAGGCCACCAGGCCGGTCAGCCCGGTGTACGATTTGTGCTTGCCGTTGTACATGCGCTTTTCGGCCTTTTTTCCGCGCATGTCGCACAGGGTGATCGGCGAGGGAATCAGGAATGAGGTCATGTGGAGGCGTCCGGCCAGCGTCTGGCGGTCAAATTCGGTCTCTTCGAGCAGCGAGCCGTCAGGCCAGAAACGGACGATGGTGCCGGTGCCGATGGATTTGTCGGCGCGCTTGCGCACCTCGGCCGAGAGTTCGCTGTACTCGGTGTGTTTGTCGGTCAGATCGCAGAGCACCTCATCTTGGTGCGGATCGAGCACTTGCACTGGCGTCTGCGGGACGCCGTAGGCATGCTCCTGGCGGAAGCGCAGCCCGTGGCGCTTGACGGTGACGATCAGCCTTTCAGAAAGGGCGTTGGTGCCCTTGACGCCGACGCCGTGCAGGCCGCCGGAGGCCTTGTAGGCGCTGCCGCCGAACTTGCCGCCGCTGTGCAGCACGGTATAGACCACTTCCAGAGTGGCCTTGTTTTGATCTTCCTTCCACCACGGCGGGATGCCCGAGCCGTTGTCGATCACTTCGGCGCTGCCGTCTTTGTACAAGTTGATTGCGATCTCGCTGCATGCGCCGGCCAGTGCTTCATCGACGGCGTTATCGACCACCTCGTAGACCAGGTGGTGCAGGGCGCGCAGTCCCGTCCCGCCGACGTACATCCCAGGCCGCCGGCGGATCGCTTCGACACCCTCCAAAACCTGGATTTCTTGCGCGTTATACGTTCTTTCTGCCATTCCGTTTACTCCAAATATCTTGAGGATCGGCGTTTGACAAGCTGCCAAGTATGCTCGCGTCGATCCAGCGCACGTCTTCTGGCTATATTATAGCACAAATGTTCTAAATTTTCCAGTCCCCAAAATTGGGTTTTTCCAATTTTACCTGGAGTATAACATACTTGACATAATGATGCAAGAGGTTTCACTCTGGTCGAGGAAGGTACATTTTACTTGTTCCGACCGAAATGTCAAGCAGGAGTATGCTCGGAGCAGACAGGTGCTGGCGGGCAACTATCACAAGCCACATTTGTCTACAAACTCAAATGCCGGGTATCTTGGAGTTTGGCAAAATGCTCAAAATCTCCTATAATCAGCCCTTGGCGTTTGTCATAAACACGGGAAGGATGGATGAACGGTGAGCGTCGAAACGGTTCAAGTGACAGATCGACCTCGCTCAAATTGGCTTGACCTGCTGATTTACCTGTTTGGCGGGTTTGGGCTGTTTGTGCTGGTCAGTCTCGGCGTGGGGCTGTTGGTTCAAAAAACGACAATCTGGGTGACTGCGCTGGCCCTTGTTTTGAATATCGTTTTTATCGGCGGCGGCGTGTGGGTGTGGGGCGTGTTGCGTCGCAAGACCTCGTGGCGCGAGATGGGCTTTTGGCCGGTGAACTGGCAGCGGAAGTGGCTGCCGGTGGCCCTGGGTGTGTCTGTGGCGTTTATTCCCTTGCGTGCACTGTTGGGCGTTTTGGTACAGCTCTTGCTCGAAGGCAACCTGGACAGCCTGCAAGGGCGCACCGACGTACTGACTGCCGGCGGCCAATTTTCGCTGCTCGGTTTTCTGATCACTCTGATCGGCGCAGGCATCCTGGTGCCGATCGCGGAAGAGTTGTATTTTCGCGGGCTGCTCCACCGCTGGTTCGAGCCGCGCCTGCCGTTTTGGCCGCGCGTGCTGATCAGCTCGTTGTTTTTTGGGCTGGCGCACTTTGACAGCGTGGGTGTGGTCGCCTCCAGTTACGTGATGGGCGTGGTCAACGCGGTGGCTTATGAAAAGAGCAAATCGCTGTGGCTGCCCATTCTCATCCATATGAGCACCAACAGCATCGCTGTGCTGCTGCTCTATCTGGCCCTGTGGGCGCAGCAGTTTACAGGATAGTCGATGCCGTTTCCTCGACCCGACAAGCTCTATGCCGGCTATGTGTTCGACCTCGATGGCACGGTCTATCTCGGCGACGCGCTGCTGTCCGGTGCGCGGCGGACGATCGAAACGCTGCGCGCGGCGGGCTGCCGGATGGTTTTTGTCTCCAACAAGCCCACCGATCGGCGCCAGGTTTACGCCGACAAACTAACCCGTCTCGGCCTGCCCACGCCGGTCGAGCAGGTGATCAATTCGTCGTATGTGACCGTGAATTACCTGCGCAAAGCGATGTCTGGCGCGCGGCTGTTTCCCATCGGCGAGCAGCCCTTGCTCGATGAACTGGCCGCCGCCGGCTTTGAGTTGTCCGAAACACCAGGCGAGATCGACGTGGTGATTGCCAGCTTTGATCGCACCTTTGTCTATCGCAAGCTGCAAATCGCTTTTGATGCGATCCGTGCCGGGGCGCGGTTCATTGCCACCAACGCCGATCCCTACTGCCCGGTGCCCGACGGCGGCGAGCCGGACGCGGCGTGCATCATTGCCGCCATCGAAGCCTGCACCGATCACAAGGTCGAACAGGTGGTGGGCAAACCCTCGTTGATCATGGCCCAGACGGCGCTCGACGTGCTCGGTTTGCCCGCGCAAGACTGCATCATGGTCGGCGACCGGCTGGAGACCGACGTGCCGATGGGCAAGGCGGCCGGGATGACGACCGCGCTGCCGCTCACCGGCGCGACGACGCTCCAAAAACTGGCCCGCAGTTCCCTGCAACCGGACTTTGTGCTGGAGCGGTTGGATCAACTATTGCCGGAAACATGATGCGTGAAACGTCAAACGTGAAACGTCAGGATTGGAAAGAGGCGGTTCGCATTTGTAATCTTGACGCTTGACGATTTATTCTACAAAGGCTATCGTTATGACTTTATCCCTGGAAGGTTTGAATCCCGCTCAGCAGCTCGCCGTGACCACCACCGAAGGCCCCGTGCTCGTGCTCGCCGGGCCGGGGTCGGGCAAGACGCGCGTGCTCACCCACCGCGTGGCCTACCTGATCCGCGACAAGGGCGTGCGTCCCTGGCAGATTATGGCCGTGACTTTTACCAACAAGGCGGCCAACGAGATGAAACAGCGCCTCGTCGATCTGATCGGTCACCTCGACCTGGGCCAGCTCACCATCGGCACGTTTCACGCCATCTGCGTGCGCCTGCTGCGCCGCGAGGCTGTGACGTTGGGCATCGACCCCAACTTTGTCATCTATGACGACAGCGATCAGCAAGCGCTGGTGCGCCGGGTGCTCAAGGAACTCGATCTTGACGAGAAGCGCTTTCGCCCTGCGGCAATGCTGAACCTCATCTCCCGCGCCAAGACCGATCTGCTCACACCGGAGGATTGGGACACGCGCACCTACCAGGACGAGATCGCCCGGCGGGTGTACGTGCGCTACCAGGCGCTGCTCAAGGAGAGCAATGCCTTTGACTTTGACGATCTGCTGCTGGAGGTGGTGCTGGCTTGGCGTCGCAGCCCCGACCTGTTGGAGAAATACCAGCAGCGCTATCGCTACGTGCTGGTCGATGAATTTCAGGACACCAATGCGGTGCAGTACGAGATGGTGCGCCAGTTTTCGGGCGGATCGCACAACCTGTTTGTTGTAGGAGATGAAGATCAGTCGATCTACCTGTTCAGAGGCGCCGATTTTCGCAACGTACTGCGTTTTGAGCGCGATTACGGCGACACGCGCAAGGTTTTGCTCGAACAAAATTACCGTTCTACGCAAAGTATCCTCGATGTCGCCAACGCGGTGATTGCGCCCAACATCCAGCGCACGCCCAAAAAGCTGTTCACCGAGCGCGACCGGGGCACGCCGGCCTTTGTTCATGAGGCGTATGACGAGAACGAAGAGGCGCGCTGGGTGGTCGAGCGAATCCAGCAATTGGGACAGCAAGGCGTCGCGCCCGGCGACTGTGCGGTGATGTACCGCACCAACGCCCAGTCGCGCGCGCTGGAAGAGGCGTTCCTGGCCGTCGGTATGCCCTACAAGCTGGTCGGCGCGACCCGCTTTTACGCCCGCCGCGAGATCAAGGACCTGCTGGCCTACCTGCGCATCATCTACAACCCTACCGACACAGTCAGCCTGGGGCGGATCATCAACGTGCCGGCGCGCAAGATCGGCGGCAAGACATCAGCCGATCTGAGCGCCTGGGCGGCGATGAAGGGTGTTCATACCTTTGATGCGCTCAAGCTGCTTTTTGGCGGCGAGCCGTCGCCATTGGGCAATGCCGGGCGGGGCGCGCTGCTCCGGTTCTTTATAACCTGGAACACCTGGCTTGCCCTGCGTGGCAAGGCCACGGCGCTGGCCCTGCTCGATCAGGTGATCCAGGATGTGGGTTATGAGGGTCATTTGCGCGACGGCACCGACGAGGGGGAGGAGCGCTGGGAAAACGTGCTCGAACTGCGCGCCGTCGCCGCGCAGTATTCCGAGGTCGAAGAGGGGCAGAGCTTGAGCACATTTCTGGAAGAGGTCTCGCTTATCTCGGATGTAGATAACCTGGACGAGTCGAACGCACCGACGCTGCTCACTTTGCACGCGGCCAAAGGGCTGGAATTCGGGGTGGTGTTCATCGTCGGGGCCAACGAAAAGCTGATCCCGCACAGCCGCTCCTTTGACGATCCGGACGCGATGGAGGAGGAGCGCCGCCTGTTTTACGTCGGCGTGACGCGGGCCAAGGATCGTCTTTACCTGCTGCACACGTTTCGCCGCATGCTGTGGGGCGAAAGCGAAGTCAACGATGCGTCGCGCTACTTGAAGGACATCCCCTCCACGCTGCAAACCGATCCGGACAAGGACAAGCCCAAAAGCGGCAGCTATGCCAACCGGCACGAGGGGTTTCGCACGGGACAGTTGGGGTTTGGCACTTCCCACTCGCCAAGTGGGCAGCGAGCGCCGGAGCGTTCACACCCACAGGGCGGGCAGCGCGCATCGGCCGGCGCGCCAACTCTGGTTGGCGCGCCGTTCAAGGTCGGCGAGCCGGTGACGCACCGCGCTTTTGGCGAAGGCACGGTGGTCGCGGTCGAGCCGCGCGGCAGTGATTGGGATGTGACCGTGGCGTTCAAAGGGCGGGGAATCAAGACCCTGGCGGCGAGTTTCGCCAATTTGGAGAAGGTGCAATGATTATTCTCTCCACCGGCTCGATCTATACCTACGGCACGGCCCGCATCTTTGAGTTGGCTGCCGAAATGGGCTTTGACGGCATCGAAGTGCTGGTCGATCAACGCCCGGACACCTGGCAGACCGATTATCTGCGACGGCTGTCGGAGACGTACAACCTGCCGATCCTGGCCCTGCACAGCCCGTTTGACCATGTCGCCCATTGGGAGCAAGGCCCGGTGGCGTACCTGCGGCGCACGGTCGAGTTGGCTCGGTCGCTCGGCGTGCCAACCGTGGTGCAACACTTGCCCTTCAGAATGAACGACATGGCGATCCGCTGGCAGGGGTTTCTAAACGGCCGCTTGCGGGTGTTTTTCCCCTGGTCGCGCAAGGATTCTTTATACCACTTTTTGACCGACGGGCATCTGG
>JAFGEY010000243.1 GCA_016931365.1 Anaerolineae bacterium | reverse complement strand
TCCAGCGCGTGCGCCGTGGTGTGCCCCAGGTTGAGCACCGCGCGCAGCCCGCGCTCAAAGGGGTCTTGTTCGACCACATCGATCTTGACCTGCAAGGAACGGGCGATCCAGCGCGACCAGGGTGGGAGATGGCGGCTATGGAAAGCCGCCCTACCATTGAACGTCGTCGCGTTCTTAGTAGGGCACGTTTCCATACGTGCCGATGCAAGTTCCTCAAACAACTCGACATCGGCCAGCACGCCGTGCTTGATCAACTCGGCCATCCCGGAGGCGACTTCGCCAGCGGGCAGCGTGCTCAACACATCGGGATCGATGGCCACCAGACTGGGCTGCTTGAACGCGCCGACCAGGTTTTTGCCCTGCGGCAGATCGACCGCCGTTTTGCCGCCCACGCTGGCATCGACCATCGCCAGCAGCGTCGTCGGCGCCTGGATCACCGGCAGGCCGCGCATAAAGGTTGCCGCGGCGAACCCGGTCACGTCGCAGACCACGCCGCCGCCCAGCGCCAGCACCGCCCCGCCGCGATCCAGCCCGCCGTCGATCATTTGATCGTACAACGATGCCAATGTACCTAACGTTTTATACTGCTCGCCGTCGGGCATCGTGCAGAAAAAGGGCGACAGCCCTGCCGCGCGCAGTGTGTCGAGCACGCGATCGCGATACAGCGCGCCGACGGTGGGATTTGTTACCACGGCGACCGCGCCGGTCTTGCTGATCGGCCTGACCAGCTCGCCCAATTTATTCAGCAACCCCGATCCAATGTGAATGGGATAGCTTCCACCCGGGTGCCGCACGGGCAGCAGGATCGAAAAGGCCTGCTCGACCACGCGCGCTACAATCTCGTCGACGGACAGGTGCGTGGTGTCAATCTGGCGTGGGATGGCGGCGTAAGCATCTTGCCGCCCGGCCAACAGCCGCTCGATCTCGGCTTTGCGGTCGGCCACGTCGAGCAGGGGGCGATCCTGGGCGGCGGCCAGGCGGGCCAGGAGGGTATCGGCGCCGGTGGTGAGGCAAAAGACGGGACCGCAAGCCATCATCCGGCGGCGGTTGTCGGGGTCGATCAACGCGCCGCCGCCGGTGGCGATGACCAGGCCGTCGCGGTGACTCAATTTCGCACATAAATCAGCTTCGATTCCCCTGAATTTAGCCTCACCGTCCTCGGCAAAGATGCGCGAGATGGCCTTGCCGGCTCGTTTTTCAATTTCCACATCCATATCCACAAAAGGTCGGCCCAGCCGCCGTGCCGCCTCGCGCCCGACGCTGGTTTTGCCGGTGCCCATAAAGCCGGTCAGCACGATGTTGAAAGGGGGTAGGGAGTAAGGAGTAGGGAGTAGGGGGTCTGTTTGAGGTTTCATGGTGAACCTCGCAGTTCTTTTTGATATAAAAGCACGTCAAATGAGCCAAAGGTGGTCTGATCGAACTGCCGGTAACCGTTTTTCTCGTAGAACCGTTGCGCGCCGATCTGTACCGTTGTTGTGTCGAGGATCAGGCGGGTATAGCCCAGTTCTACGGCGCGGGCTTCCAACCGAGCCAAGATGGCCTGCCCGTAGCCCCGACGCTGGTGGTCGGGATGGACGCGCATGCGCTTGATTTCTGCCCAAGCAGTGTCTGCGCTGCCAGCGTCTGCGCTGCCAGCGTCTGCGCTGCCAGCGTCTGCGCTGCCAGCGTCTGCGCTGCCAGTGTCTGCGCTGCCATCATCGACCCGCCTGAGAGCGCCCATGGCCACGATCTGACCGTCCAACAGGCCGACCAGGAATTCGCCGCCGTTTTGCAGGTAAACGGCCTCGATGCTGTGCAGGTCGTCGTCCCACGGGCCGTTGCCAGCGTGCGCGCCGACGAGACTCAAGGCCAGGTTGTGCAACTGCCACGCCGCGTCGTGATCGATAGATTTGTAACGCCGAATTTCAAATATCGCCATAAACATTCATTTCTTGCCAACGCATGCTCAGGGCATTCGCCGCAGCCCTTCCCAGCGCACGTGCCAGTGACCGTTGTCGGGAAAGCCCGGCGTTGGGCGCTGCGGGCTGCCGTCCCAACCGGCCGCCATCATGGCCACGGCCATGAGCAGCCCGCCGTTGCCGGGCAGGTACAGCGGCAGCCGCGCCGACTGGTAATTGTGCCCGTTTGCCAGGTAGCGATTCTTGGTTGAGTCGATGAACAACGCGTCGACGGCCTTTTTCGGCCGGTCCAGGCGCGCCGCCGCCATCGCCAGCAGCGGATAATCCCAGCCCCAGGTGGTCGGCCAATCCCAGGTTTGCAGAACGTGATCCAGAGTTCGCCGCATCGTTTCTGGATCGATCAAGGGCGTTGGCGGGACGATGCCCCAGGCGGCCAGCATCGACGGGTGATCGCGGGGGATGGTGTACGGCGGCGTCTCGATTGCCGTGTACACGGCGGACGTGTACACGGCCGCCGCAGAGGCGGTGTCGCGGACGGTGGGCCGCGCGAGTTGGCGCCGCACCTGCTCCCAGTGCGGATGCCGTGCCAGGCCCAGCCGCTCGCGCCAGCGCTGCGCGACCTCCAACGCCCAATGCCAGTAGGCCAGTTCAAAGGTGGGATTCAGATTGCGCGCCCGATCACGACCATAGCTCTCCTGCGCCGGGATCAGCGCCGGTCCCAACACGTAGCGCTGGCCGGTCTCGTCCCACGCCGCGTAGGAGGCCATAAACTCGGCGGTCTCAAAAACGATCTGCTGGTACCATTCCAGGGTCTCCCGATCCGGGCGCGCCCGGTAGCACAACTCGGCATAGTAGATCGGGTGCGGCTGCTGCCAGATCAGGAACACGCCCACACTGCTCGGGCTGTCCTGTCCGCCCGGGCCGACCATTTTGGGCCAACGCGCACCGCGATAACCCTGCCGGGCCGCCGTCGCCTGTGCCAGGGGCAGGATCGATTGATACCAGGGCAAACTGCGTTCCAGCAGCGGCAGACGATCCCACAGCGCAAAATGCGCGGCGTGCCACCAGTGCATTTCCAGATGCGCCTTGCCATACCAACTGTTGCAGACCAGTCCCGTCTCTTGCGGCGGCATCGATCCCGCACACTGGATCGCGGTCAGGTATTGCGAAAGCACCACCCGCCGTTCCAGTTCAACGGCGCGGGGGTCATCACAGGCCGAGAAATCGACTGCGCCACCGCCGCTCCAGAACCGCGCCCAGTGTTCGGCGGCCGCCGCGCACACAGCCTGGAAACCGAGCGGCTCGATCTGTGAGCCGAAAGGTTCGCCGATCTCGTCCGGCGCAAAAGCCAGGACGATTTCCAGCGACCCGCCATCGCGGCGAGCGATCTCGATGGTGTGTTCGGCGACAAGCCGGATGTGCGCCGATTCCGAACACCGCACACGAACAAAGTAGCGGTCGGCATCGAGGATGCGGGTCAACCCGGCCTGATTTCCGTCGATGTGCGCCTGCGTGGTGTGCCGGTCTGGATGCTGCCAGTCGGCGGCGTTGCGCCATCCATCGCTGCCATAGGGAAAGGCCAGCGAGATCGCCAGCCGCCCCGCCGCCAGCAGCGGTGAGTCTACGCGCACGGCCAGCAGGTCGCGCGTTGGATGGCACACGGTGTGCACCTCGACCGGCCGTCCTTCAAACTCGAACCGGCTGTGCAGCAGCCCGGCCCACAGATCAAGCTCCTGACGCGGATGGATCATGTCTGCGATTTCGGCGGGCGTGCCGTCCAGCCTGTCCAGCCGCAGCCCAAGCTGGCCGAGGTGAAGGCGGTGCGGGTTGGCGCGCAGCCAGTTCGCGGCGGCCGAGTATTCGCCGCCGGCGTCGATGCCCGACGCATAGGGCACGGCGCGCCCGTCGACGGCATAGTCTTCCAGAGCGTTCTCCGGCCGGTAGTCCGCCGGATTCGGTAGGCTGTGCCAGCCCCACTGCGCGTGCGTGCCCAGCGGTATGCCCTGCTGGTGATAATCGGGGAAGGTTTGCAGTCCGGTGATGTCGGCGGTAAAGGCAAATTCGCCGTTCCCCACGCTGAGCGGAGTCAGCGGATCGGGCCGGTCGAGGACGATGGTGTGTCGCGCCACCAATGCACGGCGGTCGATGGGGCGGTCAAGTGGGAGATGGATCGCGTTCATGTTGTTGTATCCTTATCTCGTTCTATTTTACCTTGCCCATTCAGACATAAAACGCCATGTCTCAACGCTAACGTTTTCCGCCGGGACGCCTTCGCGGAGCAAGATGTCCAGATGTGTCTGCGCTTCGTTGACGCCGCTGACGCGATTAGGCCCGCCAGTTAGCACGATATGGCGCACTACACCGCGCCGGAACAGGTCGGCGGCGATGTGCGCCGGATCGGGGAGACTGGAGCCAAAGACAAAGGCCGGATCGGCGTGTAGTGGTTCAGGGGTGTGCGTGTCGAGGAAAGCGGCAATCAGGCAGCCTCTTGTGGGGATAATTGTGCCGCATTTCCTAGAGTCAGATTGGCCGGGAAATAGGCCATCACCGTATCGCGCACGTCATCGAGCCACCGTTGACGCTGCTCCGGCGCGCTGGTTACGATGACACGATACATCCGGCGGTGAAACGTTTTCACCCCGCACAGGTCAAAAATGCAGTCTCTCCACAACCTCTCCAGCGGATCGCCAAAGGCTTCCCTCTCGCGCTGTTCCGGCGTGTTGGCCGTGTTGAACACCAACGCCGCCCGCGCCTTAAGCAAGCCGACGGGCACGCCCTCGCCACTGTCGCCCTCCAGGAACTCGTAGGCCACGCCGGGGCGGATCACCCGGTCGATCCAGCCTTTGAGGACGGCCGGAGGCTGGCCCCACCAGTTTGGATGAATAACTAAAATGCCGTCGGCCTGGGCGATTTCATCGCAGTGACGTTGGATGGCCGGGGACAGCGGTGCATGTTTGGGAATTTCTTCGTCTGGCAAGATCGGATCAAACTGCTCGGCATAGAGGTCGTGATACCAGATGGTGTGCCCGTTCTGCTGCAGCGTCTGGACGACGGTTTCAGCGATGGCGTGGTTGAAACTGGTCGGGTTGGGATGGGCCAAAATGATCGAGATGTTCATACGCGGTTCTCCGGGCATACACCGGTCTGTCGATCCTTGCGGGCCGTAAACAGCCCCGGATCCTTGCTGATGCGAATCGCACCATCACGGCATCAAAGGTTTCGTCTTGATCGGATAGTCTCGTAGCAAACGATCGACGTGCTCGGTGTGATTGTATCTCAGTCTTTTGTTAAGCACAAATGGGCAACAAAGAGGAACGTGGATTGTTTTCGCTGAATCTGATTCATTCTGGTCATAGCGGTACACGTCCGATGGCAAGCGATCATCGGTGTGGCGCGGGCGGTGAAAGAAACGGAAGCAGAGCTTGATCCTCACGCAATCTGACACTTTTTGACACCTGTTACTCTGGTATTGGCGGCTTTTTGGTAGTATGATGTTGATGTGCAAGCGTTGCCAAGAGGTTGGGGATTAAAAGATCGGAATCGCAGCATGGGTGGTGCTCCAGGTCATCACCACCATTTTCCGTGATTTCTAGGAAGACTGCTATGGGAGTATCTATTCTCACATAAGAGAGCCGCCCAACACCGGCTCTGTCTGACTGCCTTTGATGTGGGTACACAGCGGTACCTGGTAATATTTCAGACTGCCAGAAAGGACTATAACCATGAAAGAGCCGATCAAAAAACTGCTGTTCTGGACGCCACGGATCATGACCATTTTGTTCGCCGTTTTTGTCAGCCTGTTCGCTCTTGATGTATTTGGCCCAGGCCAGAACTTTTGGAATATGCTGCTGGGCTTTTTGATCCACCTGATTCCGACCTATCTCATCGTGATCGCGCTGGTCATCGCCTGGCGATGGGAGTGGGTGGGGACGATCCTGTTCGTTGGCCTCGGTGTGCTGTACATCGTTTGGGCTAGGGGACAACACTGGTCCGCCTATCTCATCTTGTCCGGCACATCGTGTTTGATCGGGCTGCTGTTCCTGGCCAGTTGGCTGTATAGGCGCCGGCGGGCCGGGCCATAGCTGTTATGAGGGAGGGTAAAATGCTTGGCCAAGTCCATGATCACATTGTCAGCGAACTGAATGCGAGTTCGCGCACCGACACCATCTTTGTCATTACCGCAGTGGTTTTTAACCTGATCGTCTTGGGCATCAACTCGGTCGTCGCTGGCGAAGCCTCATCGTCTTATCAGGAGAGTGCCAGCATAGCCAGTGACGTCGTCCTGGGGGTGTTCATTGCCATGAGCCTGTTGGTCAACGGCATTGTTGTCACAGCCTTGCAGTTGGGGCGTGGGACGCGCAACAAGCTGCTCGCTGGCCTCCTCAAAATGTACCGCGACAATGGCGTGGATCAGTATTATGATGCTTCGTTGCTGACAGGCTATGGCAAGCGGTACCTGCTCTTCACCGGGGTCATCCTTTGCCTCGCCGTCACTGGCATTGTGGTGCCGCTGGTCATTCGCCTGTTGTGAGTGATTCGTAGCGCGAGGCGCTGTGCATTCATAAAGAAATCCAGATCAGCAGGGGCAGACGGTCGTCCGCTTCTGCCGCGGTTGTGCTACAAGCGGAATATCACCGCTGCATTACGTTTCGCCGCGCAGTATCGAGGATTCAATCATTTCATCTATGCCGGTCCATCCTTGTCCGCATCTCGCGCAGGCTGTCGCCGCCCAGCTTTTCGAGCAAAGCTTCAGCCAACACCCAGGCCATCATCGCTTCGCCGACAATCGAGGCGGCGGGCACGGCGCACACATCGGAGCGCTGGTACTGTGTTGCCGCCGGTTCGCCCGTCGCCAGATCGACCGAGCGGAGCGGGGTGATTGTGGTCGGGATCGGCTTCATCGCCGCGCGGATGACGATGGACATCCCGTTGCTGATACCCCCTTCGATGCCGCCGGCGCGGTTGGAGGTTCGGCGGATCGGTGGTTGGGTGGTTGGGTGGTTTGCGATTTGCGATTTGCGATTCGCCATTTGTTCGAACTCGTCGTGAACCTGCGTGCCGGGCAGCCGCGCATTTTCAAACGCCGGGCCGATCTCGATGCCCTTGATCGCCGGGATGGACATAATCGCCGCCCCCAGGCGAGCATCGAGCCGTCGATCCCACTGCACGTGGCTGCCCAATCCGACGGGCACGCCCTCGGCTGTGACAACGATCACACCGCCCAGCGAGTCGCCATCCTCTTTGGCGTGGCGGATCGCGGCGCGCATCGCTTCGGCAGCGGTGGGGTTGGGGCAGCGCACGTCGCTGGCTTCTGCCAGGTCGTGCAGGTTAGTAGAAGGTAAATCGGGTACCTGAGCCACTACGCCACCGATCTCGCTCACATAGCTATATATCGATACGCCAAACTGTGCCAACAGCAGTTTTGCCACCGCGCCGACCGCCACCCGCGCCGCCGTCTCGCGTGCGCTGGCCCGTTCCAGAATGGGCCGCGCGTCGTCGATGCCGTACTTGACCATTCCGGCATAGTCGGCGTGACCGGGGCGGGGTATGGTGAGCTTGGGCAACTCGGCCGAGCCGGTGCCCGCGGCCCAGCGCGCCTCCCAGTTGGCCCAATCGCGGTTGTCGATCCGCAGCGTGAGCGGCGATCCGGTCGTCTTTCCATCGATCACTCCACTCAGAATGTGCGCCGTATCTTGTTCGATTTTCATCCGCCCGCCGCGGCCATAGCCGCCTTGCCGGCGGGCCAGATCGTAGTCGATTACCTCCACCTCCATCGGCAACCCGGCCGGCAGCCCCTCGACGATCGCCGTCAGGCACGGGCCGTGCGATTCGCCGGCGGTGAGAAAGTGTAATCTGCTCATAAAATGTCCTTGTGCTTCGAAATAATACGTGAATCGTGATGCGTGATTATGACGCTTCACGTTTCATGCATCAGGATTTGCTCGCAAGCCTTTCTCATTACCTCTTCCGGCGGCCATTGGCCGGTCCACATCTGAAAAGAGAGCGCGCCCTGGGCGATGAGCATGCCCAGCCCGTCGATCGCCAACGCGCCAGACTGCTTTGTCTGGCGCAGCAACCTGGTTTCGATGGGCCGGTAGACCAGGTCGCACACTGCCAGATGCGACGGCACAGGCGCGTCGTCGGGCCAGATCGAGGTGTCGGTGTGCGGCCACATACCCACCGTCGTTGTATTGATCAGCAAATCAGCCTGGCGCGCCTGCTCGATCAAGGATTCGGGGATCAAAGCCCCGGCACTCAATTGAGTTTGTTCTATCAGTGGTGCCAGGTCGTCAACCAATGCGGTCGCCCGCGCAGAGGTGCGATTGAGCACCCACACCCTCGACGCGCCGGCCTCGCACAGGCTGTAAATGACGCCGCGCGCGCCACCTCCCGCGCCGATAACAAGCACCCGTTTGCCTTGCGGCTCGAATCCGCGCTGTCGCAAGGGCAGGATGAACCCCGGCACGTCGGTGTTGTCGCCACTGACAGTGCAGATTTCCCCGTCGCGGTGAAAAATCAGCGTATTGACCGCGCCAAAACCCCGCACGCGATCGGGGATATCGTTGAGATGGGGGATCGCCGCCTCTTTGTGCGGCATGGTGACGTTGCAGCCCCAGAAACCGAGCGCCTTGAGGCCGGCAATCGCCGCACCAACCTGACCCGGCTGTACCGGGAAAGCGACATAGCGCCAGTTGAGGCCCAGCGCGTCGAATGCGGCATTGTGCATCTGCGGCGACAGGCTGTGTTTGATCGGCCAGCCCATCACGCCGACAAGTTTGGTCTCAGCAGTGATCACGATGGTCTCCTATCACGTTTGGCGAGCCGGACGAATTTGCGTTTCCCCACCTGAACAACCATGCCATCCTGAACGATAATCATCTGTTCAATACTGTCCATCGTTTCTCCGTCGAGTTTAACGCCACCCTGCTGCACCAATCGCCGGGCCTGGCTCTTGGAAGGAGCTAACTTGGCTGCGGTCAGCAGGTCGATGATGTCGATCTCGGGCGCTGTCGGCGCAAAGGTCGGCATCTCGTCGGGCAGATCGCCCTGCTGGAAAACCTGTTCAAAGTGTGCGGCGGCTTGCCCGGCAGTATGGTCATCGTACAGGCGGGACACGACCTCCCAGGCCAGCTTTTTCTTGGCCTCCATCGGGTGCAGCGTACCGTCGGCCAGACCGCGCTCGACCCCGGCAATCTCGTCCGGCGCAAAGCGAGTGATCAGGGTGAAAAAATTCATCATCGCTGCGTCGGGGATGCTCATCACCTTGCCGTACATGGTTTCCGGCGGCTCGCTGATGCCGATGGTGTTGCCGGTGGTCTTGGACATGCGCAGATATCCGTCAGTGCCAACCAGGATGGGCAGGGTGAGCACCACCTGCGGGCGCAGACCGCGCGCCTCTTGCAGCTTGCGCCCGGCCATCAGGTTGAACAACTGCTCGGTGCCGCCAACCTGCACGTCGGCTTGTATCTGCACCGCATCGTAGCCTTGCATCAGGGCATATAGGAACTCGTGCAGCCAGATTGGGTCGCCCCTGGCATGCCGTTTGGCAAAGCGATCCTGGGCCAAAAACTGCTGCACCGTAAAATGCGCGGCCAGGCCGATCACGTCGCTAAAGGTCAGTTTGGACAGCCAATCGGCGTTGTAGCGAATAGCCGTTTTCTCCCGATCGAGGATGCGAAAGACCTGATCGGCGTAGGTTTGAGCTTTTTCGGCAGCTTCCTGCGGCGTCTGCTGCTTGCGCACGCTGTCCTTGTCGCTAGAGTCGCCGATCAAGCCGGTAAAGGTGCCGATCAAAAAAGTGACCTCGTGGCCGAGCTGCTGGAACTGGCGCAACTTGTTCATCGTCACCGTGTGCCCCAGATGCAGGTCGGTGGCGGTGGGGTCGTAACCACAATAGACGCGCAACGGGCGGCCTTCGGCCAGCCGCGCGCGCAGCTCGGCAGCCATCGTCTGTTTGATCTGATCGTCGCCAAAATCGACGCCTTGCATCAAGATGGACATTCGTTCGTCAATAGATTTCATAGATATCTACTCCAAACCGATAAACTGTATTGCGCATTGCGTGCTGTCTGTCGTGTGCGGCTAAACGGAAGGCAGAGCACGCAATACGTTCATCACGTCCTCAAACCCCGGAAACGAATCGGCGACACACTCGCTGTTTTGCACAACGGTTTCTCCTTCTGCAATCAGCCCGGCAACGGCCAACGCCATCGCCAACCGGTGATCGCCGTGGCTGTCCACCAGAGTTCCGTGCAGCAGCGTCGGCCCGTTGACAACGAACCCGTCTTCTGCCGGTTCAATGTCCGCGCCCAGCTTGCGCAGTTCTTGCACCACCGTGGCGATGCGATCCGTCTCCTTGACACGCAGTTCGCGCGCGTCGTGCACCACCGTTCGCCCCTCGGCCTGCGTCGCGGCGACGGCGAGCACGGGAAATTCGTCGATCATGCGAACAACTGTATCGCCGCGCACGATGGTATCGCCCTGCATCTTGGCTGCTCGTAACGCTCCATTGCGTACTAGAAAATCTCCGACCAGCTCGCCGCCCTGCTCTCGTTCATTCTCTATCTCAATCTCGGCTCCCATCTCGCGCAGCACATCGAGCAGGCCGGTGCGCGTGGGGTTGATGTTGACGCCTTGAATGGTTATCTCTGCGCCTGGCACTATGACGCCGGCAACCAGCAAAAACGCCGCCGAAGAGAAATCGCCGGGCACGTCCAGATCAAGCGGTTGGAGCGAGTTGCCCGGCTTGATGGTCACAGATAAATCGTTGACGGCGATGTCCGCCCCCATCGCTTTCAGCATCAACTCGGTGTGATCGCGTGCCGGGCCGCACTGCCGGACGGTAGTTGGGCCGTCGGCGTAAAGGCCGGCCAACAGCAGCGACGATTTGACTTGCGCGCTGGCAACAGCAAGGGTGTGATCGCAGCCGTGCAAAGGCATACCGCGGATGGTCAGCGGCGCGCGGCCATCTACATCGTCGATCCGCGCGCCCATCAGTCGCAGCGGCTCGACGACGCGGCGCATCGGGCGGCGCAGGAGTTGGGGGTCGCCAGCGAGGACACAGTCGAAATTTTGCCCGGCCAGGAGGCCGGCCAGCAGGCGCATCGTCGTGCCGGAGCGGACGCAGTCGAGTTCGAGCGCGGTTCGGCCATTCCCGTCATTCCCGCGAAGGCGGGAATCTATTGGCGTGGATACCCGCTTTCGCGGGTATGACATGCCAGGGTTTTGCACACCGTACAAGCCGCGCCCGTGAACGGTCAGCGTGGTCTCGTCATGCCGTTCGATCTCGATGCCCAGCGCGCGCAGGCAGCCCAGTGTGGCCAGGCAGTCGCCAGAGGGCAAAAAATTGCGGATACGGCTTTCGCCCTCGGCCAGCGCGCCGAACATCAATGCGCGGTGCGAGATCGACTTGTCACCGGGCACTGAAACCCGCCCGCTCAACCCCCGGCTCGGCTGAATGATCAACTGATTCATACTTTATCTTCTCCTTATTTCCTTATCCCTTTTTTCCTCTCATGGAAACATCTCTTGCCGCGTGTTGCGGATTTTGCCCAATATCTGGCGCAGTTTGGCCTCATCGCCCTCGGCCACCAGTTGCGCCAGCCGCTTCATCTGGGTCAAACACTGGGTCATGGCATTGACTACCTCGCCCTGGTTGGTCAACAAGATATCCAGCATCATGGTCACATCGCTGCCGGCCACGCGCGAGGTGTCGCGGAAGCCACTGGCAACGATCTGCCAGGCCAGCGGATCGGCCGAGGTGGTGGCGTCGGCGGTGGCGACCAGGGCGCAGGCCAGCATATAGGGCAGGTGACTGAGTGTGGCCACCAAAAAGTCCTGCCGGGCGGCGTCAACCACCAGCGGATTGGCCCCCACTGCACAGGCCAGCGCTTGTCCCAGCGATAACGCTTTTTCTGAGGTGCGCTCCAGGGGCGAGAGAATATAGGTGCGGCCGCGATACAAGGTGACATCGGCCGCCTCGATGCCCGAGCTCTCTTTGCCGCACATCGGGTGCCCGCCGAGCGGCTGTACATGCGGCGGCAAGCCGGCCATAGCCTCGACAATGTCGGCTTTGGTGCTGCCCAGGTCGGTGAGCAGGCAGCCCGGCGAAAGCAGCGGACCGATCTGGGGGATTTGTTGGAGAATGGTGCGCACCGGCGTGGCCAGCACCGCGATGTCGGCCTCGCGCACGCCTGCGGTCAGGTCGGCGGTGGCCCGGTCAATCAGGCCCAACTCCATTGCTTTGAGTGCTGTTTCTTTCCTTCGAGCTATGCCGATAATCATTTTACATCGTCCGTGCAGTGCGCCGGCCAGTGATCCGCCCATCAACCCCAGGCCGACGACGGCAACCGTGGCCTCGGACAGCGAATCCACGCGCACGTCGGCCCATTCGCTCTGCGATTCGCGATTCGTCATTTGCGATTTGCGATTTGTCATTTGCTCACACCGTCCTCCCGATTGCCTGTGCAATGGCGCGCAGTTCGTCCATCAGGTGGGCAAACCGCTCCGGCTTGAGCGATTGCGCGCCGTCGGACCAGGCCTGTTCCGGGTCGGGGTGGACTTCGATCTCCAACCCATCGGCGCCGGCGGCGACGGCCGCGCGCGCCACTGGCCCGACCAGACTCCATTTGCCGGTGCCATGGCTGGGATCGACGAACACGGGCAGGTGAGTGAGCTGTTTGAGCATCGGCACGGCATTGATGTCGAGCGTGTTGCGGGTGTACGGCTCAAAGGTGCGGATGCCGCGCTCGCATAACATCACTCGGTCGTTGCCGTGCGAGAGGATGTACTCGGCCGACATCAGCAGTTCTTCCATGGTCGACATCATGCCGCGCTTGAGCAGCACCGGCTTTTGCGC
>JAFGEY010000242.1 GCA_016931365.1 Anaerolineae bacterium | reverse complement strand
GGCAGCGGCTTTCGCAGCGTGAACGTGGCGATCCGCAAAGCACTGGATTTATACGCCAATTTGCGCCCGGCGCGCTGGCTGCCGGGCATCCGCGCGCCATACCCCGGCGTCGATCTGGTGGTGGTGCGCGAAAATACCGAGTGCCTGTATGCGGGCATCGAGCACGATGTCATCCCCGGCGAGGCCGCCGAGGCGATCCGCATCATCACCCGCCGCAGCAGCGAGCGCATCGCGCGTTTCGCCTTTGACTATGCCCGCGCCAACGGGCGCCGGACGGTGACGGCGGTGCACAAGGCCAACATCCTCAAACTGACCGACGGCCTCTTTTTGCGCACGGCGCAGGCGGTGGCGCAGGACTATCCCGACATTGCCTTTAATGACCGCATCGTCGACAACATGTGCATGCAGCTCGTGCAGCGCCCGCAGGAATACGATGTGCTGGTGCTGCCCAACCTGTTTGGCGACATTGTCAGCGATCTCTGCTCGGGGCTGGTGGGGGGCTTGGGGATGGCACCGGGGGCGAACATTGGCAGCGAATTGGCCGTGTTTGAGCCGGTGCACGGTTCTGCGCCCAAGTACGCCGGGCAGAACAAGGTCAACCCGTGCGCGACCATCCTCAGCGGCGCGTTGATGCTGCGCCACCTGGGCGAGACGGCAGCGGCGCAGCGCGTCGAGGCGGCGGTGGCTCGGGTGGTTGCCGAAGGCAAATGGGTGACCTATGACCTGAAACTCACCCGCGACGACCCGACCGCCGCCGGCACGCGCGAGATGGCCGAGGCGATCATCGAGGCGATGGGGTAAGGCGTGTCACGCACTGCGTGTCACGCAACGCGTGAACCTTGATGCGTGAAACTTGAAACGTCAAACGTCACGTTTCACGTCCTTGACGTGCCACGTCCTCGATATGCAAGGCTATGCCTTTTTCTTCTAATTTCTGCTGAAGCTCGACTCTCTGGATTTGATCCGGTGTGGTGCGTTGCTGCACGGCCAATGTAGCAGCTAATCCGGCGACCTGCCCGGTCAGCGCGGCGACCGGGATCACCCGTGTCACCTCCCAGGCATCGCCGGCCGAAGAGATGCAGCGCCCGGCGGCCAGCAGGCCGCTCACGCCTTGCGGGACGAGCGCACCGTAAGGGATTTCCCACACCGGCCCCGCTTTGCGCCAATCTGGGGCGAGGCCGACCGAGGTTTCGACGCGGCGGTTGTTTTGTCCGTCGATCAGCGTTTCCCGCCCGACGATGCGCCGCGTGGTGCGAAACTGGGCCATCGCCGGCAGCGTCACCGGGAAGCGATGGTGGCGGCTGGTCTTGCCGCCCTGGGCGTGCAGGCGGGCGTAATGCTCGCGCAGATGTCGCCGTCCCTCCAGGACAAACTCGCTGGCCTGCGCGCCGTCGATGCCGGTGTATTGGGCCGCGCCCGAGATGGCGTTTTCGCCGTTCGCACCCGCGCCGATGCGCACCCCGCCCAACAGCGGTGCGCGCCCGGTGCCGGGATCGTCCTGCCCGGTGATAGCCTGTTCGGCGGCCTCCAGCGACGTTTCGATGCCCCACAAAGACAGCCAGTTGTTCCCCTCGGCGCAGGGCGCGCCCGCGCGATAGGCAATGTCGGCGTCGCCGGTTGCATCGATCACACACTGCCCGCGCAGGACGCCGCGTCCGCTCTTGTTCTCTACTTTGACTCCGGCCACGCGATTTCCATCCATCAGCGGCAGGCAGACCAGCGTGTCGAGCCAGATTTCGACTCCGGCGGCGATCAACACTTCATCCAGCGCGAGCGCAAACGAGGCCGGCGAAAAAATGGTCTGGTAGCGGCCCGTTTTGGGGCTGTCGCCGCCTGCGGGCCAGCCCGGCGGCACGTCGCCGGGGCCATAGCGGATGCTCGAGTGAAGCAGTTCTTCGGCGATGCCAAACGTGACCTGATGGCCCAGGCCGTCGCACAGCGGCAAATAGATGTTGATCAGCCCGCCAGTGGCCAGCCCGCCGATCTGCACCGTCTTTTCGACCAGAGCGACGTGTAATCCGTCGCGCGCCGCTTCGAGCGCGCCGGCCACGCCGGCCACACCCCCGCCGATGACCAGGATGTCGAATTGCTTTTCAAAATTCATGGCTTGCCTCTTGGCGCCTTAGAGGTGGATAAAGCAATTGGGCGCGCTTGATCAATTTTGCGGCCCCAGTGCCACGACGATGCCGATGCCCAGAATGATCACGCCGAGAAATTCCAGCACCACGCGGCGGTTGAGCGTCTCACGCATGTGCTGCTGGACAATGCCGACCAGGGCGTAGAAAAGGAGCAGCATCAATACACCGACGGTGAGCGCGTTTGCTCGCCAATAGTTCAATGCCCAGGTGGTTTCGCCCAGCACCAAGCCGATTAGCACTGCGTATAACCCCACCTGTCGCACGGCACGTTTTTCTGCGCGCAGAATGCTCAAGGCCAACAGCCCGGCGACCAGACCGACCTGAGTTGCCGTGACCAGGCTGCGCAGTTTGGTGCGATAGATCATCGTGAAAAAGGTCAAGGCCAGGGCATAGGCGGCGATCTCTAGCCCGCCGCGCACCCATTGTGCCGGCCGCGCCGCGCCGGGTGCGTCGTTCGAGTCAAGCGCACCATAGTGCGCAAGAATAAGCCAGGCCAGGATGGCGCCGCCGGCGACCAGTCCGATCATCCAGTAGAGCAGGTTGGGCGATTGGGGCAAAAATTGCGCCAGGGCCAGTGTCGCCAGACCGGGCAATATCCAGTAGGGGAATGTCCATTGCACGGCTTTGCGCCTCACCTGGGGATGTGTGCGCATCACGGCTTCCGTACCGGCGCATGACAGCCCCAGCAGCAGCGCCGAAACCAGCCAGTTGCCGGTGATGAACAGGGTCAGCGGTGTGCCGAAAGGTGTGAATTCAAATGTGCGCGACGGGATTTCGAGGACCAGCAGCAAAACGATGCCGACTAAAATCACGCCGACGATGACGCTCACGCGGTCATAAACGGTCAATGGACGCCTCCTGTCGACGACATTCTATCACAGGTGGGGATTTTGTCAAAACAAAACCACTCCGCGTTCGTCGAACGCTTTTCCGTTGTCTCGCCAGAGGGATTGTGATACAATACAGCCTGTCCTGAATCGATCGGAATTGAACAGGACTTGGCTGCTCGGAAAGAATTCTTGCTCAGGCCACGGTTTCCATTGCAAACAACAATCTTGGTAACTTGCATCTCCTTTACAAGGGATATTCGTCATGACTGGGCTTGACCATATTCTACATAGCAGTTGGTCGGATGGGGTATTTTTCGTCTGGGCTGAGTCTGCGGAAGCGGCCCCAAAACCGCGTGGACGTCAGTCGGCCGTCCGTCCGCACCCTTATGCTGCCCAGGAAACTGCACTGCGCGAGGCGCTCCAGGCAGCGGCCCCGCTCAGCCCCGGTTTCGATCTGGCCCGCCCGGCGCAGCGGACGATTCTGCTGCCTTCGCGCGCGGGCGGGCCGCACCTGCCGCCGTGGCTGATTTCGCCAGATCAAGAAGACGAGAGCGATCTGCGCCTGACCCCCTGGCGAGTTGGCGGCCTGGCGCTGGACATCCAATCGGCGCTCGATCTGCTGGTTGGGCTGCCGCTGGCCGAAAAAGGCCAGCGCTGGTGCGGCGCCGACCTGCGCTATTGGGGCCTGGCCGCCCGGCTGGGGCTGGAATTCCTGGCCCAGCACAAGTACCTGCCCGGCCTCGACGAGCACGAAGGGCATTATCGCGCCGTCTGGCTGCCCATCCTCAACGATCCCGCCGACCGGGCGCGGCTGCGCCTGCTGGCCGAGGCGATGCCGCCGGCCTGTCGCGCCTTGTTTGTGGACAAAGCGCCGCCCGACCCGGCTGCCGCCCCCGCCCCGCACACCTTGCTGGATGGTTTTCTCAAAGCACTGATCGACCGGGCCGCGCGCGAATGGGGCTATATGCATCTCGACAGCCGCCGCAAAGCGCCGGACGGCGTGGCCGGCGTGTGGTGGGAGGCGCTGTGGAGCGACAGTGGCGCGATCGGCGTGGCCGCCTCGCAGCGGCGCGGACTGATCCAGCTTTACGAAGCCTGGCAGGGT
Source organism: Anaerolineae bacterium (assembly GCA_016931365.1). The sequence goes on along the minus strand of JAFGEY010000242.1, from coordinate 468 downwards.
TGGGTCGGGCAGTTGCAACGCGAAGCGCAGGCCGCGTTCCGGCTTTGTTTTCGCCTGGAACCGCCCCAGATCGACGAGGAGAGGGGGGAGATCGCCTCGCCCGACTGGTCGCTGCATTATTTGCTCCAGGCCAGCGACGATCCGAGCCTGCTGGTGCCGGTCGAACAGGTGTGGAGCGTGCGCGGCAGCACGCTGAACGTGCTCGAACGCACCTTTGAGGGCGCACAGGAAAAAGTGCTGGCCGGGCTGGGCCTGGCTGCGCGGCTGTTCCCGCCCATCCTGAACAGCCTGCGCGCAGCGCGCCCGCGATCGTGCCCGTTGAGCGTCGACCAGGCCTACGCCTTTTTGCGCGAGGTCGGCCCGCTGCTGGAAGGCAGCGGTTTTGGCGTGCTGGTGCCGCCCTGGTGGAACAAGCCCGGCGCGCGGCTGAGCGTGCGCGCCAAGCTCAAGGCCGACGCCAACATCATC
>JAFGEY010000241.1 GCA_016931365.1 Anaerolineae bacterium | reverse complement strand
CTGTCGGTCACGGACAGCGGGCTGCGCCTGGACGAGCAGTCCCGTGTCCACCTGTTCGAGCCGTTTGCCAGGACCGCTGCAGGAGACAGGCTGGGGCTGGGCCTGGCTGTGGCGCACGGCATCGTCAACCGGCACGGCGGTCACATTGAGGTGAACGATAGTGACCTGGGCACTACTTTCACCATCCATCTGCCAGCGAAAAAGGGAGCGTTTGATGGCGCGGCTGATCCTGCTCGATGATCACCTCAGCCTGCACGCGGCGATCCGCGACTATTTGCAGCGGACTGCCGGGTATGTGTTCGTCGCCGAACTCACCAACGGGAGCAAACTGATTGCTGTCATTGCCCGCCACCGGCCCGATCTGCTCATCCTCGACCTGCAACTGGAAGGCGAACACGATTTCGATCCAGTCGTCGCCATCCGCGAAATGCGCGCCACCCATCCCGACCTCAAGGTGGTCGTATTCAGCGGCCACGACGAAGGCATCTGGCTGGCGCGGCTGATCGATGATCTGGCCGTCAACGGGTACGTGCATAAATCAGAGCCGCTGGTCGAACTGGTACACGCGATCGAACATGCCCTGCGCGGCGCGACCTATTACAGCCCGCACGTGGCCCGGCGCAAGCGGGAACTGGATCGGGCGCAGTGGGATAGTGATGATCTGGAGACGCTGCAGCTCCTGGCTGATGGGCACACTGTTTCGCAGATCGCGGGCAAAATGCACGTCTCGGATCGCACCGTGCGCCGCAGCGTGGAACGGATTCGGGGCAGGATCAGGGCCACGTCCAATCCGGAGGCAGTGGTCAAGGCGAGGAGGCAAGGATTGATTGTGTGACGGAAGGTGATCGAGAATAGTCAGGGGTTGTCTGCTGCAAAGTACTGCTCGCGTTAATTAACTTCCTGGATCGGCCAAACTATCCTGGGTACACTATTGCATTCCAGATCGATCCGTGATACAATTTTATAGTAAAACAGGTTGAAAAGATATCCCTGCCCTCACCGCACATGTATTCAGTCGGGAGGAGCGAACGACGAACGATGAACAGCCGATCATCATGCTGGAAGTCTGCCCAGCAGATGGTCGGCTGTTTTGTGTTGTACAGGAATAGCCACAGAACAGACCTGTCACCCCAACGAATGCATGGCAGAGTGCGCAGCGGAGCCAGGACTCTGCCATTCAAAGATGCTCAAAATGAAAGGAGACCGATCATGATTGTCAATCGCAGAACGTTTGTGGCAAAAAGAGGCTGCCTCCAAGAAGCTGCGGAGATGCTCAACCAGGAAGCAGAGAAAATGGGACTCAAAAGCTCATTCCGCCTCTACGTGCCCGAGGTTGCACCCTTTGACGTCATCGCCGTCGAAATTGAATTCGAGAATTGGGAACAATACCACAAAACGTGGGCGGAATGGTCGCCCGGAGACGCATTCTGGAGTAAGTGGTATGCCTGTACGGAGTCTGGCGGCGTCAACGAGGTGTGGAGTTTGGTCAAATAACGGTTAAAAGCCATTCACTGACGAAAGGAGATGGACGATGCTTGCATATCGCAGGACGTGGTACATCAAATTGGGATGTATGCACGATGCGCTGGAAATGATCCAACGCGCTGTTGACATGTTCAAAGAGCGCAACGGTACAGGACGTGCTTACTTGCCTAACATAGGCCCTGCAGACGTGATCGTCTGGGAGGAAAACTGGGCTGACGTGCAAGAACATGACCAGTTCTGGGCCAGGTATGGCGACAGCCCGGAGGCGCAAGAGTGGTTTCAGCAGTGGTTCAAGCTGATCGAGCGCGGAGGAACACAAGAGATCTGGGACCTGAAAACATAATCCGCGCCGGTTTGCGACGATCTGCCAAAAAGCCGCGCACCTGGCCTCGCGCTGCGCGGCTCAATCGTGCCATTCGATCAGATGGCGCCGCCTGCTGCGCTGCTGTTGTGTCACCGTCCACGTTTGGCTGCGCTTTGCCTGCAGTTGCACGCAGTTGACTCTCAGGTTGTTCGTGCGCTTTGCCGGAAGGAGCGAATCCGATGAATGAGAAGGTCTTGATGCGACTGGCAGTGATATTGTTAATGCTCAACCTGGTTGCGTGTCGCGCAACTCCCACACCCTCTCCCGCTCCGACATCTGCACCAACGGTTACATCTACGCCGACCAGCGCCGCTACACCGTGGCCCAGTGGCAGGCTGGATTCAGGAATGGGAGGAACTCTGACTATCCGTGGCATTGTCAGCGATGATTCTGGAAAGCTGGTTCCCAATGTCTATGTCTCTTTGACCGTCTACCGGGCGAGAGGAGGCTGGGATATCGGCCAGTTGGCCAAATTGGGCTTATATACAGACGGAGCGGGATCTTTTTCATTCGACAAGCTTGCCAGATTGGAGAGCGGGCATTACGAGGTCTGGTTCAACGGCGAGCACGAATATGGAAAAGCCTATGAAAACAGAGGCTCCTATATTGAGGCGCACCAGATCAGCGGCGATGTCCATGTGCTCGATGTAACCGTGCACCAGGCCACCGGCAGCACCTTCTCTGGAGCAATTCAGTACGAAGATGCGGACGGATCGATCAAGAGCTTTTACTCCCCTCCGTTTACCCATCCCGAGCCAAGTCACCTGGTTGAATTAGTCAGAGGAGCCCCGGACAACATCGAATACAACATTGGTTGTGAATATAGTAGCATCGTTGATGGAACCGTCGCATGGCCCGGCCTCGCGGGTGGGACATATCATCTCAGATTCACCTACAAAAGATCTGATGGCGTATTGGTGCGGTGTGCCGGTCCCGCTTTTGAAATACTCTCGGGAAGCATCAAGCGCCTGGAGTACACCATTCGTGACTGCCCGCCCTCGGATGAACCAATCCTTCCTGAATAGTGGCTCTGCTGCTATCCCTGTTGAGCTGTATCGGCCGTTATAGGGCCAGATTCTTTGTCATCTGATTTTGTTTATTCAAATACGAGGGTTAAAGCGATGTCTGAACCTACACTCCCCGCCTTGCCAGCATCTCTGCTGGTGCGCAAGCCTAAATTGAGCGGCGCCTGCCCATCCAAAGCAGTTTTGCTGATGTTCCTGGCCGCTCTACCCCTCAATCTGATTCTGGGTGTGGCGGCGCACTATGTCGGCATTGCCGTCGGCTACCTTGCCGGGTTTGTGGCGCTCATTCCCAACCTGGTCGCCTCAGCGTGCGGCTTTGTCGTCTGCGCATTCGCCATCTTTGCGGTCATTGTTGTGCTCGCCGTGTTCTTGGGCTATCCCTTCATCGTCGGCATGGCCGGCGGCGAGATCGTTGGGCGACTGGGCAAGAGCGGTCACTGCCGCAACCCAAACGCGGCCGGCTGGGCCGGAGCGCTGAATGGCCTTCTGATCTATGCGGGGCACTCGGCGCTCTCTCTACTCTCCTAAGGCGGGTTGCACCCCATGACCGTCACAACCAGGTTGCTTGAGCGCCTGTTCAGCACCACCATCCAGGGCACGCCGTGGTGGATGACTATCCTGGTGATCGTGGAATTTGTGATGGTCATCATTGGGATCACCTACCGGGCAAATGAAGCTATCGGCGAATCGGCCTACTGCGAGACTCATCGGGTGTGGTACACCAAATGGAAACGAGGTAGGTTCTCAGTCGAGGTCGCCGAAGCGGTTGTCGCTTGTCTGCAGACCCAGGATGCACAGGGGCTAGAGAACATCGCCCAGATGGAGGCCGAATCCTATCCTCACCTGATCGTCCAGACGCGTGGTTGTCCATCTGGCCCTATCTGCGATGTGGAGATAACCGGGACAGCGTTCTGGCAGGTCACGACTGTAGACAAGCGTGGCAAAAGCTCGACAGAAACCAAGTCCAAGTCATGGTTTGATGTGATGGTGCCAGCCGCCTTCGGATATGCGATGGAAAGGCAGTTGGGTTTGCAGGAAAACCCGGCAAAGAAAAGATAAAGCGCAACTGAATGGCCGTTCCAAAGGTATAGGCTTGAATGCGCTACAGCCAGGATTCAAGCTCGTTTTGTTCTAGTTTGCAGAAGGAGGTGTGTTATGATCGTTTATCGGCTAACCTGGCCCGCAAAACCAGGGTGTACGCAGCAGATGGTGCAAGTGTTCAAACAACTCGGCGCCGCACTCCCCAATCCGAGCTCAGTGCGCATCTATAGTTCGCACCCGGTGAGTACGCCGGGCTATGTGGTGATCGGCGATTTTGAATTTGAGAGTCTGGCCGCCCTTGAGCAGTGGCTGTTGGAGGGAGGCGTCAGACCGGAGATTGCCAATCTGCTGGCTCAGGCGGAGGCGCTCACCGGATCTGGCGTCAGCGGCGTCGGCGGCGGCAGTCTCTGGGTTCTGGAATAGGCATCAAACCGCACATGTCAGCTAGCCGCGCACCTGGCAGGCGCTGCGCGGCACTCGATCCGCGGGCTGTGCTATGCGCTTGCGGTCACAAAGGGGGATGATCTGAGAGACAAAATATCGTCGGTCAAAATCGGGTTCACGCAAAAGAAGAGCGGAGCGATCCCTATGTCAACCGGACAGAACAAGACAGACGAAAAACCAGTCGTGAGCATCACAAAAGTCAGGGACGACAACGTCAGCGCAGCCGTTGAGGAAGCGATCGAACTCCTCGGCGGCATCAAGTCTGTGACCGAAGGCAAAGAGCGGATCATGCTCAAACCCAACCTGGTGGCTGAAAGCCCGGCCTTCACGACCAAACCCGAGGTGATCAGGACACTGGCACGCCTGATGCAAGGCGCCGGAAAACAAGTCATCATTGGCGAAGGTTCGGCCGCCGCCGGCGGATTCAACGCTGACAAGGACGGAGTGTACCGCACCAGGAATCAAGAAATCCTGGACAAGATGCAGCAACATGTTTTTGATCAGCTCGGATACACCGAACTGGCCAGATCGCTGGGCGTTCCGCTGATCAACCTCCACTCAGGCGAGTTGGTAGATGTGCCGGTAGCGAATGGCTACGTTTTTGACAAGATTACTCTTCATCGCTCGCTGACCGAGATTGACTTGCTTTGCTCTGTGCCGATGATGAAAACGCATGTGTTGGCCACCGTATCGCTGGGAATGAAGAACCTGATCGGCCTTTACCCTGGAACCGTGTACTATTCCGTCAGAGCCTGGCTCCACGATCATGCTGCGCAAGCCGGTTCTCCAGGCATTGCCTATGAAATCCTCGACATGGTCCAAGCCAATAAACTCGGCCTCGTCGTCGTAGACGGCTCGATGGCCATGGAAGGAGATGGCCCCACCGATGGAGACCTGGTCAAGATGGGCATCATCGTCGCCGGCACGAACCCCCTGGCGACCGACATGGTCGCCGCTCATCTGATGGGTTTCGAGGTTGCAGAGGTGCCCACATTCACCTGTGCGCACGGCGCGGGAATGACGCCCAAAGAGATTGGCGAGATTGACGTCCGGGGAGAGCAAATGGATCGGGTAAGACGGGAATTCAAGAAGCCTAATGTGGTGTCATGGACGAGCATCAACCAATTCTGGGGAGTCAAAGAGATACCATAGGAACTCATCTCCACGGTGACCTGGCGCCGGCCCGACCTGCTTATCCTCGACCTGGAGTTGGAAGGCGAGCACAACTTTGATCCAGTCAGCGTCATTCGCGAGCTGCGCGCCATCCATCCTGCCCTCAAGGTGGTGGTGTTCAGCGGCCACGACGAGGGCATCTGGTTGGCGCGGTTGATTGATGGCCTGACTGTCAATGGATACGTGCATAAATCCGAACCGCTGGTCGAACTGGTGCACGCGGTCGAGCACGCCCTACGCGGCGCGACGTACTACAGCCCGCACGTGGCCCGGCGAAAGCGGGAACTGGATCGGGCACAGTGGGATAGCGATGACCTGGAGACGCTGCAGCTCCTGGCCGATGGGTATGCCGTTGCGCAGATCGCAGGCCTGCTGCACGTCTCGGATCGCACCGTGCGCCGCAGCTTGGAGCGGATTCGGGATCGGATTCGGGCAACGTCCAATCCAGAGGCAGTGGTCAAGGCGAAGAGACAGGGGCTGATTGTGTGAGTGGAAGGTGATCGAGGATAGTCAGGTTGCCAGCGGTCACCACAACACGAACAGAACTGTTGGACACAAACCATCTCGGCAAGGGTGGTGTTGGTGTGAAGCGTCTTGGACCTGACAAGAAGAAGTATTATGGTGATTTGCTCTGGCGTCGCTTTGGTGAACGATACTGACAGCAGCTTACGTTGCTGCGACCAGGCAGCGACCAATGCAATCCGAATTCCTTGCCACCAGATTGAGCAGGGTTCGTAGCAGACACTTTAGCGACGCAGAAAGGTGAGAGGTCGCCTGCCACGAACCGCTTTTCAACACAGATGGAACAAGCTCGATTGTGACCTATGGCGCAAATCCGCGCAGCACGAGTGGCAGGTAGACCGGGAAGGCTTCCGTGCCCACTGCATAGTAGCGACCGCCGTTGTCATCCACAGCCACGTTGCCGGCCTGGTCCACAACCTGGACGAAATACTCTATCCTCCCGACCAGCGTCAGGCTGCCTTGCCACATACCTCCACCCGCCGATGTGAGGTCGAAGCTCTGCCATTCCCCTCGTCCATCCGTATAGGCCACGACGACGCGGCAAACGCCATCGGCGCCGCCCACATTATCGCTGACGAGAATGGTGGCGTCCAGGGATTTGTCATTGACCGTGTGCGAGACGCTGCCAATGGCCGGCACCTGTTTGTCGCTCGACTGGGAAGAGTAGAGCGACAACCTGACCCAATCGTACACGCGCTGCCGCGCATCGCTGCCGCGATACTGCCCCGGCACGATGACCAACCGCTGCTGCGTGGCGTACAGGGCACGCAGGTAGCTCAGCGAAACCAGCTGCGCCGGCGTCCATTGGGTGCTGGTGAGGGGCGGTTCGCTGCCCGGCGGCGTGTCGGAGGTGCCCAACATGGTGATGACCGGATCAAAGCCGGTCAGCGTTCGATACTGCCCGCCCTCGAAGACCACTCCGTGCACCTGGAGACCGATCTCGTCTACGAGAAGTGGTTCGATAGGTTGATATTCGCGGTCGCGGGTGCCGCTGTCCAGGTCGGCGTTGGTCGCCCGGTAAAAGGCACCGTTGCCGGCAGCGACGGCTTCCAACTGCGGGTAGTAGGTGCGCTCCTGCCGCAACGGGCACCCTTCCTGAGCCTGCCAGTCGCCAGCCTGGACCGAGTCGCCGGTTGCCTGACCACCAGCGGCCTGGACGGTCGTCAGCCGGTACATCGGCAGGCCGTACAAGACCACTTCGCCCATGACCTTTTCATCCTGATAGCCAAACTCCTGGTTCGACAGGCTGGTGTAGTAGCGCTGCTTGGCGCGTACCAGCGCTGCGCCTAACGATTGTTCCCCGCCTGCGGTCAGCTCTTCGGCCAGCAAAAGCATCAACCGTTCCGAGTAGGGTGTGCCGGTATTTGCGCCCAGGCCGTAGCCGGTGCCGGCGATCCAGTTGGCCTGTCGCCGCGACATCGCTTGCGGCAGGTCGAGGACGGTGTAAGGGTTGCCGTCCTGATCGGGGATGTTGAGCCCGGTGTGGCAGCCCAGGGTGAAATAGACGGCCCGGGCCATGGATGCCGCGCCGTTCACAACGTCGTCGGTGGTCAGGCGAGAGTTGTTTGGAGCGCTCAACTGGGCGTGGTTGGCGTGCACGTTCAACGAGGCCAGGTCAGCGCGTGCCTGCAGCAACGCCTGCTTCAGGTCGTTGCTGTTCCAACCGTCGCCGATCAGCAGTTGCAGCGACTCGCTCCCTTCTGCTTGCAGCCGGTTGCCGATCTCCTGGCTCACGTCAGCGACAAAATCATAGCCGGCCACCAGCCCCCGGCCGGCGTGCGCGCTGCTGCCGGCCAGGAAGGTGTCTATAAAGGCGACGATTTCCTGCGGCGTCTCCACCAGCCGCCCGATGCCGTAATCGGGGATGTACAGCTCATGCCCGGCCCAGGCCGTCGGGCTGCGGTCGCCGTAGTAGTCGTCGCTCAGGAAATAGTTCTGCCCCAGTGCCCCGCCAACAGGCGTATCAGCCAGGACGCTGGAACCGTAGGTCTGTTCGGCGTACCCCACCCCGCTCCAATCCTTGATGCGGCGGAAGGGGATCGCCTGATCGCCGCCGACGATGACGATATACTCCAGGCTGGGGTAGCTGCCCAGGTCGGCCAGCAGGCGGCCTTTGATCGCCGCGCTGACGGCGTTCGCGCTCTCGGGGTCGTTGGCCGTCCAGTTCTGGTACTGCTCCCGCACATACGGGTCATCGTCCACAGCGATCAGTTGGCCGTTCACGGCCGCGTGCGCGGCCAACTGCTGTAGCTTGTGGACCAGCGTCTCGGCGGCGGCCGGGCCGTAGAGCGCCTCCAGTCGCTCGCGGCTGAACAGGATCAGCGTTTTGATCTGGTCAACGGCGATAACCTGGGTATTCACTTGCAGCCAGTAGGGGTTGTCGGCATTGTACGCGCCGCCGACCCCATAGACCTTGATATAGTGGGCGCCGGTGTACGGCCCCACGTTGTAGACGATGGTCTTGACCATGGCCGCCTGATCGTTGTTCCATTCATCGGTGGTGTCCAGGTGGTAGGGTGCGCCGTTCTCGCAGCCGTCCAGGAGGTCGAAACTGTAGCTGTAAACCGTCGCCAGGGTGATGGCGACCTGTGTGTTGGGCTGCGGCACGTTCAGGACATAGTAATCCACGTCGTCGGCCTGGCCGATGTAGGCAGTGATGGCCTGCCCGGAGGAGATCGGCGTGGCCTGGTCGCAGCGATCGTTCAGCTCGTAGGGATCGCTGCCCTGCTGGCCCTGCCAGGCGGCGATGGTCAGCGTGTAGGGCAGGATGCTCCACTGCCCACCCACTCCCGTGACCTGGATGTGATAGGCGCCGGTAAAGGGGCCGATGTTGTAAGCCATCTGTTTGCTGGACCCCAGGCCGGTGTTCCAATCCACCGGTGTGTTCCAGTCCACTGGCGTGTTCCAATCCACCGGCGTGTTCCAGTCCACCGGCGTGTTCCAGTCTACTGGCAGGCCGTTCACGCACTGCCCGTCGAACAGGTGCCAGGTCATTTCGGCGTCGGCCGGGCTGGTCAGGGTGATCGAAAGGACGGTATAGGGGTTCGTCAGTTCGATCTGGTACAGGTCCACGTCGTCGGCGCGGCTGATCAGCGAGGTGATTGACGTCCCGGCGGCAACAGGATGGGCCTCTGCGCACGTGCCGTTCGGCTCAAAGGTGTCGGGGGGCACTTGCATCCAGACGGTGCGCGTTTGTTGCATCGTCCAAAAGGGATTGCTCAGGGTGACCGTGTTGGTGATGCCCTGGTCGAAGGCCAAGTCGCTATGCACCTGCGCCTGATAGATGAACAGGCGAAATGCCTGAGGGGTCAGGCGCAGTGTCTTGTAGGCAACCAACTGCGGAGTAGGATAGATCAACCCGCGGCTGCCGTCGCCATTTTCCAGCCCCACCACATCCGCGCCGGGCACGCCCTGATAGGCGAACTGGATCTCGCCGGTGGGATAGAGAACAACCTGGAAAAGATACCAGCGGCCGGATGTGTCGCTCAACTGGCCAAACGTGACGACCGCGCGAGTTGGATTCTGCAACCGCTGATAGTAGACATGCGATGTCCCTAGCACGATCTTGAGGTCGCGGCCGCAGGGGACGATGATGTTGTTCGGCACGGCCGGATGCGGCAGCGCTGCCGGCGCCGCGCCATAGCCGGCCGGTGGGCCGAACCCGATGTAGCCGTTGACGGCAATGTAGACCTCAGTATAGACCTCAGTATGCTGAATATACGGAAAAGCGAACCCAAGCGGAACGGGGTCGCTCCAGCCATTATCGGCGTCGGCGAACCAGCCGGTCAGGTCGTTTTCCGGCGAGCCGATCTCTTCCCAGGCGTAGGCCGTCTCGGCCAGATCGTAGCCTGGCCCGTTCCCGGCAAAGGACGGCCAGTCGCCTTGCCAGGAGAGGGTCTGCGTGGCCGGATAGTAGGCGATCCCGCCGCCGATCAGGCTGCCGGTCAGGTAGGTCATGGCGGTGGGCAGCGCATCTTGCAGGCGCAGGCCAGAAACGTTCAGCGCGCCTGGCTGGGTCAGCAGAAGGGTATAGGCAATTTCCATCCCCGGATAGACGACGCCGTCCGGCGCCGCGAGCTTGTGCGCATAGACCCTGGCAAACTGTACCGTCGCCGTCCCCGGCCAGGACATCAACGGATCGGCCCTGGTGGTGGCCGTAAGGTAGGACGTGCCATCCACTGTGCTGGTCAGCGTCGCATGGGCCTGCCGCCCGGCGTCGGTGACGTCGGTGGGAACGCTCAACGCGCCCAGGCTGGCGGTGAACGAGACGACCTGGCCGGCCGGGTTGAGCAGCCCATCCAGTGTGGCAGTCAGGTAGACCGGCCAGGGCTGGCCGCCAAAGCCGCCGGCAAACTGGACGGTGGGCGTGGCAGCCAGGGTGAGGGTGTAATAGTTCACCCGCGCCAGGGCCGGGTTGTCGAACTGGTGATCGATGGTTGCCTCGATGCCGGCCAGGTCGGACGCGCCCCAGTCGTTCCAAAAGGCGTTGATGGGCGGGCTGGAGGACGGCGCGATCACCTGGACGTTCAGCCCGTTGTTGCGGAAAGTGTTGGAGAAAGCCGGCGAGCTGCCCAGTGTGATGGTAAACGGGCTGCTGCCAGCATAGACCAGCCCGGCGGTGATGTGGCCACTGACGAGGGTGTTGTGCATGATCAGGCTGCCATCGGATGTGCCGCTCAGGTACAAGCCAACGCCGTTATCGGCAATGATGCTATTCGAGATAGCCGCCGTTCCACCCCATACATAGACCCCGCCACCTTGTTGCGCCAGGTTATTGGAGATCTGCCCACCATTCAACGCTGCTCCGCCCAAGTCAATAAATATTCCACCACCATTCAAGACTGCTCTGTTGTGCTCGATGATGCCGCTGGTTTGAGTAAACATGGAGCTGCTTGCCCAGACATAGACTCCACCACCATATTGGGCCAGGTTGCCAAAGATCTGTCCATCGCTCAAGGTGACGCTGCCAAAGCGAACAGCAACCCCGCCGCCGCTCCAACTGCCCACGTTAGTGAGAATTTGCCCGCCATTCAGCGTGACGCTACCGCTGTAGACGAATATACCACCGCCATTGCAAGCAGCCGCGTTGCTGATGACCTGCCCGCCGCTCAAGATAGCGCTACCATACTCAGTATAGATCCCAGCACCGTTGGTGATGGCTGTGTTGTGCTCGATAGCGCCGCCACTTTGGACAAGGGTAGCGGTGTTTGTGAAAAGGTAGACTCCACCGCCATATTGCGCCAGGTTATCGAGGATTTGCCCGCCGTTCAGTATCACTCTGCCTGAGTCAACCACAATCCCGCCGCCGTTCAAGATGGCTCTGTTGCGCTCGACGACGCCGCTGGTTTGAGTAAAGACAGCGCTGCCTTCCCAGACATAGACTCCGCCGCCATATTGCGCCAAGTTATCAAGGATCTGTCCGCCGTTCAAAGTGACACTGCCCAGAATAACAGCAACCCCGCCGCCGCTCCAACTGCCTACATTAGTGAAAATTTGTCCACCGCTCAACGTGGCGCTGCCTCTGTACACAGATATACCACCGCCATTGTGAGCAGCTGCATTGTGCTCGATTGTGCCGCTGGTTTGAGTAAACACAGCACTATTTTCACGAAGATAGACTCCGCCGCCATTGCCGTAGCTGGCTGAGTTACTGAGAATTTTTCCGCTGTTCAACGTTCCTTTGCCAGCATAGATGTATATTCCGCCGCCATCGCCGAGTGTGATGGTCGAATTGTTACGGATCTCGCCGCCATTGATCGTTGCTGTACCAAGATCGACGTATATCCCTCCTCCATTGTAGGTGACGACGTTGGAGGCGATCACACTGCTGTCGAGTTGGGTAAAGGTAGCACTGCTCTGACTGACATACACTCCGCCACCATTGTCAGCCGAGTTGCTGAGGACCTGTCCGCCATTCAACGTTGCCATACCGACCAAAACATACACCCCGCCGCCGAACTGGGCCGAGTTGCTGAGAACTTGCCCGCCGCTTAAGGTCGCTGTGCCAGAGTAGACATATATGCCGCCGCCATTGGTGTTGGCAATGTTATAGGCAATTGTACTGATACCGGTTTGGGTAAAGGTGGCGTTGTTCCCGTAGACATACAACCCGCCGCCATATTGGGCCGAGTTGCTCATTACCTGACCGCCATCAAACCTGGTCATGCGGTTGGATACATACACTCCGCCACCCTCTTGCGCCGTATTGCCGAGGATCTGCCCTCCGCTCAATGTCACACAGCCATATATCCCGCCGCCATCGTTGCCGGCAATATTGTTGTTGATCTGCCCTCCGCTCAATGTCACACAACCATATATTCCGCCGCCATTATTGCTGGCAGTGTTACTGAGAATTTGTGTTCCACTGATGGTCAATGTTGAAGCGAGTTGAGCATATACCCCGCCACCCTCCCGGGCAGTGTTGCTGATGATTTGCCCTTCATTCAATGCTCCAACAGACACCAAGGAATAACATATTCCACCGCCTTGATCGGCAGAGTTGCTGATTATTTGTCCTCCACTCAATGTCACGCGACCGAAAAAGAAAACATATACTCCGCCGCCTTGTAGAGCAGTGTTGTTGAAAACTTGTCCCCCATTTAATGCCACATTTGCTCTGCCGCCGGTCATATCGTAAACATAAATACCTCCACCTTGCGTCGCCGTGTTATGGGCAATGATGCTAATGCCGGTTTGCGTAAGAACAACATTACTCTCCCCCCTAACATATACTCCGCCTCCGCTGTCGGCCGAGTTGCTGACGATTTGCCCTCCGTTCAAGATAGTGCTGCCATCATCGAAATATATCCCTCCGCCTTTTCTGGCTGAGTTCTTGATAATCTGTCCTCCGATTAACTGGACAGGGCCATGTACCCCGCCGCCGTCAAAACTGGCCGTATTATTACTGATTTGCCCATCGTTCAAAGTGACAGAACCCCGTACTCCGCCGCCATAGTTGGCCGTATTGCTGCTGATCTGCCCGCCGTTCAAAGTAATAGAACCCCATACTCCACCGCCATAGTTGGCCGTGTTGCTGAGGATCTGTCCACTATTCAACGTCGCTGTGCCAGAGTAGACATATATACCCCCGCCGTCCCCTCCGGTGACTATATTGTTTTTGACGATGGTGTTGACAAGTGACAGGTTGGCATCATGACAATAAATGCCACCGCCATTACCGGTCACCACATATCCATTCATCACCGTCACGCCGGTTATGACCACGCTCCCGGCTCCCAGCCGAATGTCAAGCACGCGGTCAAGCTGGTTGGCGTTGATAAAGGTCTGGTCGGGGCCGGCCCCGGCGATGGTCAGCGCATCTCCGGCGGTAATGTCCAGGTCGCCGGTGGCGGCAGCATCCTCGCCCGCGCCGGCAATGGCCAGCGTGTACGTCCCTGCGCCCAGGACGATCGTGTCGGCCTGGCCGTTGCTGTTGGCAGCCACGATCGCCTCGCGCAGGGAGCAGTCGGCGTCACATGTGCCATCGTTGGTGTCATCTGTTTTACTCACTGTCAGCGACGCCGCCCGCGCCAGGCGCGGCTCCAACAGCCACAACAAAGCGACGGCCAGCCCCAGGCCCAGGGCCAGGATGGCAACCAACTGGCCAACTTTGTACATCGTGCGAACCCCATTTGAACTCGCCATGGCGGCCTCCTTGCGGTCAACTCGACCGCACAAGATGGAAAATGCCGAATCACGAATTTCACGAATCACCGAAGAGTCCACTGAAAAAAACATCTTGCCACAGAGGCACAGAGTTCACGGAGAATGCCAAGAGTATTAAACATCTATACATATTCATTGAACTCTTCTGATCTCTGTGTTCTCCGTGTCTCCGTGGTGGAAGTGACCTTTTTTCAGGGGAACCACCGAATGACACGAATATTTCTCGGCGATGGATTACGCCGCCTATTATTCGTGAAATTCGTTTATTGGCGGTGCAGTTCACCGCCATCCGTGATTTGATGATGTGCGAACTCTAAGTCAATCCCAGTTCTTCCAACTTCTGCCTGATGCGGTCCTCCTGGCGGCGATCCTGGCTCTGGCGCGCCCATTCAAGGGCCTTCCGGGCCGCGGCCTGGGCATCCGGCAGGCAACTCAACTGCTGGCAGGCCTGCGCCAGGGACAGATAATTGTCCGGCAAATAGGCCCTGGCCCCGATCTCCTCGTACTGCCGCGCCGATTCCTCCAGGTGTGTGCGCGCCTCCTCCAGCCGCCCCTGCTGAAGGTATAGCGCGCCCAGGTCATTGTGGACAAAGGCAACGCCTCGCCGGTGCTCGATCGGCGCCCAGAGCGCCAGCGCCTGCCGAAATTCGCCCTCGGCGGCGTCCAACTGTCCGCGATAGACGCACAGCCAGGCCAGGTTGTGGTGGATGCTGCCCTGGTCGCGGCGGTCGCCAATGCGGTCAAAGATCTCGCCAGCCTGCCGCATGTGCGCTTCTGCCTCGTCAAACCGCTTGAGCAGCATCAGCGCCGACCCCACGTTGCCCAACGACTGGGCCGTCTCCCACGCCGCGCCTAGTTCGCGGCGCAGGGACAGGCCGCGCTGGTGGTATTCGAGAGCCAGGGCTACTTGATTTTGTGTGCCATATACCGCACCCAAATTATTGCAAATGTACGCCTCTTCCAGACGATCCCCGGCCGCCTGAGCGATGGTCAGAGCTTGTTGCCCGTCCTGCTCTGCTTCAGCCAGGCGGCCGGCGCTGATCAAGACCGAACAACGCAGGCGGAGCAACTGCGCCCGCAGGGACGTCGCTTCTGTCCCTGCCAGTTCGAGGCCTCGCTCCAGTTCGGCCAACGCCTGGTCGTATTTGCCCCACCGGTCATAGACGCGCCCCAACGCGCCGTGGACGGCGGCCTGCGCCAACGGGCCTGCCGCCCGGCTCGTCAACAGCTCTAATTCGCGCCGGTAGCCTTGCTCCGCCTGGGCATAGTTGCCGGAGCGGGTGTGCACCTGCCCCAGGTTGTGATACAGACGTCCCTGGGCGTTTGCGTCCATGGCCTTTTCGGCGGCCTCCCGCGCCTGCTCGTACAAGCGCAAGGCCTCCTGGTTGGCAAACGACTCGCAGCAGCGGTCGCCGGCCAATTCACACTGCGCCAGGGCCTTTTCCCACAGTTCGCCGGCAAAATAATGACGCCCTGCCTGGGCGGCGCTGTGGCGATAAAGAACATCGCCCTGCTTTTCCCAATACTCGCCCAGGCGGCGGTGGAATCCCTGCCGCACCTGGCTGTTGAGTCCCAGGTAAACGACCTCCTGGGCCAGGGCATGCACAAAACGATAGCCCTTTTCCTGGATGTCTATCAGGTGCATCCGGCGCAAATCGGCCAGGTCGCGCCGCACGGCCTGCTCTCGTCCGACCAGCGCGTAGACCAGTTCAGGCAAGGAGAATTCGAGCCCGACGACAGAAGCCGCCTTGAGCGTCTGGCGCGGCCTTTCGGGCAGGGCGTCCACCCGGCTCTCGATGATCTTGTGCACGGTATCGGGAATGACGGCCTGCGGCGCGGTCAAAGCGACGCGGGCGACCTCGACCGTGAACAGGGGATTGCCGCCGCTGCGCTGGTAGATGTGCGTTTGCTGCGCCGTCGGGACATCCTGTCCCAGGACGTCGGCGACGATCTGGGCGCTGTGTTCTGCGCCCAACGGCTGCAAGTGAATTTCCTTGAACCACTGCCCAAAGCGGTCGCGCGCCGCGCCAGAAACGCGCTCGTAGGCCGGGTATTCGCCGGGGCGCAGGGCAAAGCCAAACAGCGCCGGCGCAAACTCGACCAGCTCCAGCATCTTGAGCAGCACCTCGACCGAGCCTTCGTCCAGCCAGTGCAGGTCGTCGCCGATCAGCGCCAACGGCTTGTCCTCGGCCAGCCGGGCAAAAAAGGAAGCCATCTCCTGGGCCAGGCGGGCCGGCAGATTGCGCTCCAGGAAATCCACGCACTCTTTCCATTCGTCGGTCAGCGGCAGCCCCAGCACGATGGCCAGGAACGGCCCTTTCTCGTTCACCGCTTCCGGCCCGAACAACGTTTCGAGGGCCCGCGTCAGGGCGCGGCGTTGGGTTTCAGCCTCATCGTCAGCGGTCAGCCCCAGGTATTCGCGCACCATGTCGGCCACCAAGTGGTAGGAGACCTGGTGTTGGTGGCAGTGCCCGGTTAGCCAGCGGATGTCCTGTTTTTCAGCCCGGGGGCGCAGCTCGGCCCACAGGCGCGATTTACCGATGCCCGGCTCGCCGCTCAACAAGATGATCTGCCCCTCGGCCCGTTCCCGCGCCAGCCGCTTCAGGCACCTTTGCAGCATGGCGCGGGCCTGCGTGCGGTTCACAAAAGTTGGCTGGGGGCGGTGCGTTTCGCCCATGGACAGCAGACGATAAGCCGGCACCGGTTCCCGTTTGCCCTTGAGCTGCAGCGCGCCGACCGGCTCAAAGTGGCCAAAGGGGGCCAGCCAGTAGAACAGGTGGCTGCTGACCCACACCTCGTCCCATCGCGCCGCCGCCATCAGACGGGCGGCCAGGTTGACCTCGTCGCCCATGATCGTGTATTCCTGGCGGATTTCAGAGCCGACGTTTCCGGCAAAGACAAAGCCGGTGGAAAGGCCGGTGCGTTGTCGCAACTGAACAGACGTTTGTGGACACCGCGCCGCCACGCGGCGGTTGATGGACGCCATGGCCGCCTGTATCTCTTGCGCGGCCCGCGCCGCCTGGTCGGCGTCATCCTCGTGCGAAACCGGCGCGCCAAACACGGCCAGCACCTTGTCGCCAACCGCACAAAGGTCGGTCTTGTGGATCGTCCCGCCGCGCCGTTCGACGATAGACTGGATCGTCGTGAAATAATCTTGCATCGTTTCAGTCAAAATAGCGCCTTGATCAGGGGTCAGCATTTCAGCCAATGCGCTCAAGCCATCCACATTGATGAACAGCGCCGCGACCAGGCGATGTTCGCCCTCCACGTGTTGGCTGCGCGGATCATACACCAGCCGGGACAGCACCCCTTTGGACAAGTAGGGAGTCAGCGTGTCCAGGCGGTCAACGAGCGCAGGCGCATCTTGTGGAAGGGGGTGCTGCGCTGGCGCGGGGCATGGCGGTAATCTGGGATAGTCTTGACCAATCGGCACGGTATAGAGAGAAAATGAAACCGACTCTGTCGCTGGCAGCGGTTGAGGGCCATAGCACGGCTGGCCCGTTGCGCCGGCCAGTTGTTGGCAGGTAGCCGCCGAGATGACGATCTGGCCGGCCGTCGCCGCCTCCTCAACCAGTGCCGTCCGGTTCACGTCCTGGCCGGTGACCCAAAATTCCATGGCCGTGGCGTTTGCGGCATCACCCGGCGCGTTGCGCGGCATGCGGCCCCCCACGTGAGCGGCGAAAACCCGGCCGGTGTGGATGCCAACCTTCATCTGCAAACTGGCTGGCCCGCTGGATGTGTTCAAGTGGGCAAACCGGCGCATCGCCTGCTGCATATCGAGCGCGGCCTGGACGGCATAGGAGGCCGTGACGGCATCCTCTCCCTGGCGGTTGAGCTCACCGCCGAACAATCCCAGCAAGGCATCGCCGCCGAACTTGATCAGGAGGCCGCCGTTTTGCTGCAAGATGCTGACCATGTCGGTGAAATAGGCATTGACGATGGCGGTGATCTCTTCGGCTCCTGCCCGCCCGCGTTTGCTCAACTGTTCGCTCAAAGCCGTGAACCCGGATATGTCGGCAAAAAGCAGCGTGGCGCGACGCCACCTTCCCTGCACATGATCGGGATATGGGCGCGCTTCGTCCAGGATCGGGGCGGAACAATAGGTTTGCACCGTTTGCAGCAAGGCTTGTAAGTGCCCGGTGCATTGTTGCCAGACATCGGGGGTGGGATGGGTGGTCAATTCGGCGTAAAGCTTGAAGGGGAGGTAGCGGCGCATCCGGTCTGGCAAGCGTGTGTGCAGGTCACTCATGGCTTTGCTCCTCAAAACGGCCGGAACAGGCTACGGTTGGAACAGCAAGGCTTGGGCGGTACCGCTCGTCGTGGCGGCGTCCACCGCCGTAAACCGTACCGCCGGGTGTCTGCCTTTATGACATGCACACATTATAGCACACAAATGATCAACTGATGCACCCATTTTGATATCGAGGGTGCTTCAAGTGGTGCAGCATTGCCTATATGGCCTTGTATGTGCTGCGGAAACCCAAACGAGCAAAAGGGATGCCGGCTGGGACTGGGTTTGGCCGTGGCGCACGGCATCGTCAACCGGCACGGCGGTCGCATCGAGGTGAACGATAGTGACATAGGGACAACTTTCACCATCTACCTGCCGGTGAAAAAGGGATGACCAACCAATGGCGCGGATGATCCTGCTCGATGACCATCTCAGCCTGCACACAGCGGTTCGCGATTACCTGCAGCGGATTGCCGGCCACACGTTCGTTGCCGAACTGACTCGTGGCAGCGAGCTTGTTGCCGCCGTCGCCCGCCACCGGCCCGACCTGCTCATCCTCGACCTG
>JAFGEY010000240.1 GCA_016931365.1 Anaerolineae bacterium | reverse complement strand
GGATCGGCGCGCCTTCCAGGCCGACGACGGCGCAACTGGTCACTTGAGCGAGCATAGGGCATCCTTTGTTGGGGTTAGCGAAGGATGAGGTATTGGTATGCGTGCTCAAGATTGTACCTGAATCGGGCCGGTTGTGCAAATATCAGTACGGATCGTTGGGACTAGTTCGGCAGATATTGCGCCTCTTCTCTCTCGTGTTCGTCGGGATGCAAAGCAATATCGAGTGGATAGGTATCCAGGCGCAGGACCAACTCGATTTCATGGTCATAGTAACCACCCGTGGGCGTGAAGCCCAACTTGCGGTAGAACCCTTCGGGGCTGCTTTCGCCCTGCCCGCAGCTGGTATACAGCACCGGCACGCCCATAGCTTTCAAGTGCCGGATCAGTTTTTCCAGCGCGCGTTTACCGTATCCCTTGCTCTGGTAGGGCCCCGCGATCATAAAACGCCACAGGAACACGCCTGGACAGTCAATGCCATCCTCGTAATCCGAACCAGTGTGGGTCATGATGAAGCCAATCGGGGTCTGATCGGCATAAATCGCGCGCATCCAGACGCTTTCAGAGAAATGCGCTTCGGCAATCGAACGCACATTGTCCGCTACCATGTTGCGCTGGGCCGGGGAGAGCGTTTCGCTCAGGTCGCAGACCCGGTTCATCGTGGTGGCGGTGATGCGCATAAAGTGGATATCAGGGGTGGTTTCCGCGGGTATTGTGCTCATCTTTCCTCCGGTTGAAAACAACAAGATAGAATACTGGACGCTAGTACTCCGTCAAACAAGATTTGATAGGTTACTTGCTTGCACGGGCCGGTTTGTCACTTATCATCATTAGTTTGCACGAGTACTGGCGAGTCCGGATATTGTGGCGGTGCAGGGGCACGTCAAACTCACAGAGTTTGACGTGCCGCGCCCCTACTGCCGGCGGACTTTTTCCAGCAGTTTACTCGCGGCAGTGTTGCCGGGCTCAATAGACAGGACCTTCAAGAGGCATTCTTCCGCCTGGGCGCTGACTCTGGCGGCATAGTTCACCGCTTGAAGATAGAGATTGGCCAGATAGAGATACGATTCAGTGTGTTCGGGAAAGGCCTGGATATTTAGCTTTAGCACCTCGATGGCCAGATCGCACTTTTTGACGCATAACAGTTGGATCACCAAGTTCACCAGATCGTCCGCGTCGAAATCCGTCTCCTGCGTGCCGCTCGCCTTGAGTTCGGCATAGCGGGCATAGGCCGCCTGGATGCCCCCTTTTTGCAGCGCCTGGCTGATCGGCACCATCCAGGAGACCGTGCCGGCCTGCGGTTTTCGATCCAACATGGCCTGGATGACCGCCTGGACGATCCGATCGCGCGCAAAAGACTCTTCGTTGCACAGGATGACCGCGGCCCGTCTTTTTTCAGGCAGAATGGTAAAAAAGTCCGTCCACCCGAACCCCATGCCGCCGTGGCTGACCGTTTTCACCCTGTCGACATGCCCCAGCGTCCAGCCAAGCCCCATATCTTCATAGAGCGGCGGATAGCCCCAGCGGGCAGCCGGAGTCCACATCAACTCATAGCTGGCCGGAGTGAGAAAGCGCCCGCCGTGATAGCTGCCCCGGTTCAGGCAGGCCATGCCCCAATGGCACATGTCCACCATCGTCGAATGCAAAAAGCTGGCCGGGGCATCGGCGCGGTGATAGGGATAGACGGGATTGACGCGCATTCCCGGCGTGCGAAGATGGGGAACGGCCAGCCGTCGCCGATCCACCTCGGTCAGCAAAAAGGTGCTGCTGGACATGCCGGCCGGGAGCAGGATGTGCTCCTTCATGTAGGTTTCGAAAGTCTGCCCTGAGACTTTGGCAATCAGATCCCCCAGCACGTTGTAAGCGATGTTGCTGTACCGGAATTGCTCGCCCGGTGCAGCAACCAGTTTCCGGCCGCTCAGGCTGCGCACGTAGCGTTCGGCGGCGCCGTCATCGGTTTCGGGATGCGAAACCAGCGCGTCGTATTCGTCGTCCT
The DNA here is from genome assembly GCA_016931365.1 of Anaerolineae bacterium. The sequence continues at coordinate 8,629 of JAFGEY010000240.1, read as the reverse complement.
CCATGTCGGGCATGCCCGAGGTGTGGCTGAGTATCTGCCGGATGGTGATCTGGGTGCAGCGGGCATCGTCCAACTTGAAATAGGGCAAATACTGGACGGGCGGCGCGTCCAACTCGATACTGCCCTGTTCGACCAATTGCATCACTGCGGTGGCGACGAAACATTTGGCGATGGAGGCCACGCAAAAAATCGAGTCCGGCGTCACCGGCACGCCGGTATCCAGGCTTTGCACCCCGAACCCCTGGGCGTAGATGATCTCGTCGTCTTGCACAATGCCGATCCCCAACCCCGGTATACCCCAACGGGTGACGATCGCTTGAAGAACGATGTCCAGTTCTTTCTTATACAACATGGCAATTCCTCGTCGTTGTCGTTGACAAAAGCCAGCAGGCATCTTTTTCCGTCTTCTGCTCGGCCGCACAGGTTTTCTTCGGCATAGTCGAGCATCTGCTGTCTCAAATGCCGATAGCCGGGATGAAATTGAAAGAACGCTTCGCCCAACGAGGACTCATAGTGCGCGACGGCAACGATCTGCCCGTCATCCTCCCAGATGCCGATCTTGTTCAACGAAGAACGGTCCAGCATGGGGTGGCAGTGCATGTACTCCCAGGCGGGTTCGAGCCAGTTTCCATCTTTGTTCCCCGGTTGATAATGCTCGATGAGAAACTGATCCACAAGCGCATAATCATCCGGGTCGTTGTAATGTCGAAATTTGATACTCATAGCACCTCCCGATTCATCGGTGTAACGCCAGAGCGAAAGGCGTTTCGGGTGAATAGATGTTATCGAAAAAGCCCAAGTAAGGGATATCGTTCTCAAGGCAATAGATTTTGTAGCGCAGCCTGGCCTGCAATTCTTCATCCGGCTCATCCAGGTATTGGGCGAAATGCATCAATTCCTGCATCTGGATCACGCGCAGAAACAACGGCAGGCGTGCCAGCCATTCGTCGCTCAAGGTGTTCTCACGAGCGTAACCCGTCATCACACAGTCCATGTAGCGATCCATAAAGGCCTGACGCTCGGCCAGTGGGCGGAACATGTCCCAGCCGACCCCGCCCTCCCAGGCGCAGGCCAGATCGTACACGAACCAAAAATAGCAGCAATCGTCGAAATCGAACACGGTGATGTCGCCGTTGTCGTAATCCACGGTGAAATTGCCGTCATTAAAATCGTTGTGGATCAGTCCGTAAGAGTTGACGTCTTGAGGCAGGGCGTGCAGTTCAGCGATCAAGCAGTCATATTTTCTCCCGACAAGTGGCAGCCGTTCCCCGTATGGAAACCCCTTGTAATATTCCCACACATGCCATTCCGGGCGGCGGATGGCTTTGCTCAAGGGCTGGTATGTCTTGGCCAGCCGGTGCATCTGGCCGAGCACCTGCCCCCAGTTTTGAAAGTATTCCTGCATGGGGACGCCCTCGCGGTAGCGATAATCGTTATCGGGCACGCGCATCCCGCGTCCTTTGACAAAGGACACGGCGATAAAAGGCATCCCTTCAGCATCAATCACCTCAAGGAGATTTCCGTTTTCGGAAAGCACTGGCCTGGAGACGCGCACTCCGCCTTCAGCCAGATAGTTGATAAAGTGCAGTTCGGCCTGGATGTACGCCATGGACCGGTCGGGGCGATAGGAAACGCGCAGCACCCGCGGCTGGCCGGCGCGCTCGTACTGGTAGACCAGGTTGGCGCACCCTTCATAATCGTCAAACTTGCTCAAACGGTCCGTGGACGTACCGAACAGCCGGGCAGCAGTATCGAGCACATCACGCTCACAGATACGGGCAATTTCGTTTCTATTCAAAGTCACTCCTATGTTTTTAGAAAATGGATGACACCTGCCGAATTTTACCACATTTTAGTCTATGGCACATCGGCCAGAAAGACAGACTGGGATCAAACAAAAGGATCGTTCGGACACGACGTTCTTCGCCCTTTCCTAGCTTCTACTTTGAAAATAACCGCCACCAAGTCACAGTCAAGCCGCCATAGGCAATGGTGATGAAGATGCGACTTGAGGCGGATCGGAGACAGTCGTCTCTTGTTCTTTGACATCGACAACAAAGCCGAGTGCCTGAAGCCGTTTGACCAGCCGTTTGGCGGTTCGCTCACGATCAAGTTGGTCCAGGTAATGGTCGCCGAGTTCGTGGTAGGGCTGCCCTCGACGAATCATATGATAGGCGGCTTGCAGAATGGTGCGCCCTACCGCCACCGCCGCGCGCGACTTGCCCCGGCGTGAGGCCAGGCGATGGTATAGTGCGCGCAAGTAGGTGTGCTTGGTTCTGGCCGCACTGTGGGCGGCCAAGACCAAGGCCCGCTGCAAGTACTTGTTTCCTTGGCGTGTCTTGCCGGAACGTCGTTTGCCTCCGGTTTCATTGTTGCCTGGAGCGACTCCAGCCCAAGCCGTGATGTGCCGGTCGGAAGGAAAGCGGCTCATCTCTACGCCAATCTCGGCGACGATCATGGCGGATGCCCAAAGATCAGATTCTGATCTACGCGCTTACCAACACGGCTCGTGGGCCGTCTGGTTGCAGCAATTGGCGGTGTCTACGAGCATTCAGGTCAGACTTCTCATCAGGCTCTTGACACCAGTGACACAACGACCTTGATGTCCATCGTGGAGCGGTCAAGTGCCCCGCCATCATTTATTCTGTCCGTTCGGCGATTAGCTTGTGTGGCTCGCAAAACGCTCTGTTTCCATCTCAAAGAAACGCATGATATAATGTTTGTGATCACATTAACTGAGGGCCTGCGGCCTGCTACAGGAAGACATCCACGGCGGATGGAATACATTCGGCGGATGAGGTATATCCGCGTGTTGATCTGGGTGCTGATCCTCTGTGATTTGGATGAGAAACAATGTTCGACGTGCAAGATGCTGACAAGTCTGCAATAGTGGCGGCTCCTTCTGACCAACCGGCCGGAAACACTCCATTGGTCTTCCCCACCGGCACGGTCACCTTTCTCTTCACTGACATTCAAGGCAGCACAGCGCTGTGGGAGCACGATCCCCAGGCGATGCAGCGTGCCTTTTCCCGCCAGGAGGTCATCATACGCAAGGCCATGGCTGCCCACGGCGGGTATGTCTACAAGATGATCGGCGATGCCTTCCAGGTGGCCTTTTCTACTGCCTCAGCCGCGTTGGCGGCCGCGTTGGCGGCTCAGCGCGCCCTGCACGCAGAGGAATGGGGGCCGATCGGCGCGCTCAAGGTGCGCATGGCCCTGCATACCGGCGTAGCCGAGGAGCGCGGCGACGATTACGTTGGCCCCGACCTCAACCGCATCGCCCGCTTGCTCAATGCCGGCCACGGCGGGCAGGTGCTGCTGAGCCAAGCGACTGTCGATCTTGTGTGCGATCATCTTTCGGAAGGCGTTTCCCTGCGCGACCTGGGCGAGCATGCCTTGAGAGACCTGATCCGCCTGGAGCACATCTATCAGGCGGTCTTGCCGGGGCTGCCAGATGACCTGCCACCGCTCAAAACGGCCGATACCCATCCCCGCAACCTGCCTTCACCGGCCACGCTCTTTGTGGGTCGCCAGGCAGAGCTGGCCCAGATCGCGGCGTTGCTGCGGAATGGGCAGTACCGTTTGATCTCGCTGGTAGGGCTGGGTGGTAGCGGCAAAACCCGACTGGCTATCCAGGCCGCCGCGCAGTGTGCAGATCCAAGCAATCCGGCGGCTTTTGCACATGGTGTCTATTTCGTAGACCTGGCGGCGGTCGCGACGCCGGAAGGGATGGTTTCCGCCATCGCCGACGCGCTGCATCAGCGCTTTTATGTCCAACCCGGTTCCAGCCTTTCCCTGGCAGCGGCACAAGATCAACTGCTCAAGTACCTGGTCAACAAAAAAGCTTTGCTGGTCTTGGATAACCTGGAGCAGTTGGTCGGCTTTGCGGACTTGATCGCTGCTATGCTGAAGGCTGCGCCGGGAGTCAAGCTGATCGCCACCTCCCGCGAGCGGCTGAACCTGCCCGGCGAGTGGGTGGTGGAAGTGACGGGCTTGCCGTTCCCAGGTAGCGGTGGCGAGGAGGATATTCCCCAATACGCGGCGGTGCAGCTCTTTGTCGAAGGCGCCAAGCGCGCTGGCTCGTTTGCCCCTGATGCAGCCGACTGGCCGGCCATCGGTCGCATCTGCCAGTTACTCGGCGGTATGCCACTGGGCGTGGAAATGGCCGCCGCCTGGACCAAGGTCTTCTCCTGCCAGGAGATTGCCGCTGATCTCGAACGGGACCTGCTGGCCCTGATCGCGACCTGGCGCACGGTTCCTGAGCGCCACCGCACTTTGCGCACCGTTGCAGACCATTCTTGGCGCTTACTTTCGGACGAGGAGCGCGAGGTCTTTTCCCGGCTGTCGATCTTTCGCGGCGGGTTTACCCGCGAGGCCGCTGTCCAAGCCGCTGGGGCTTCGCCTTCCCTGTTGGGCGTGTTGATCGACAAATCGCTTCTGCACCGTACCTCCGAGAGGCGTTTCGAGATCCATCCCGCCTTGAGGCAGTACGCTGCCGAAAAGCTGGCCGCTGACCCGGCAGTGCAGGCCGAAGCGCGCTCCCGGCACGCTCGTTACTATGCCGCGTGGCTAGGCCTGATGAACGAAAAGCTCAAGGGCAGCGAGCAGTTGGCGGCGTTGGCCGCGTTGCGGGGCGAAACCAGGAATCTGCACGATGCCTGGCGGTGGCTGATCGAGCAGCGCGACCTGGAGCAACTGCATCAAGTGCTTCCGGCCATCATCCTGTTTCACGAAATGTCCGGCCGGCCTGTCGGATTGCCGGAGGTGGTCCGCTTGCTGTTCGACATGCTGCGTGTCCTGCGACAACTGCGGTTGTCACCGGACTACGGTTTTGACAGCGGCACAGCGACAACCGGGCCAATTACAGTGGTCGGGCTCCTCGCTCTGACATTGGCCGCTTTGCGCCATTTCGACCTGACACTTGGGCGTACAGAGCAAACAGACTCTTGCCAGCAGGAAAGCCTGGAGATGGCTCAAGCGCTGCCCGACGTTCAGGAAAAAGCAATCGCGCTGCTGTTGGACAGCATGGGACCCGGCGTCCTGACGCCAAAACAGTCTATACCCCAGAGTCAGCAGTGTGCCGAAATCTTTGGCCGGCTGGACGATGTCTGGGGCAGGGCGCTGGCACAGCTCTCCCTGGCCGATGCGGCCGGCTTTCAGGATGATCCGGATACCGGGCTAGCCCTTCAGGCTTACCAGTCCAGCCTGGAGGGCTTTGCCCGGTTGGGCAACGACTGGGGGCAAGCTCTGTGTCTGACCGGGCTGGCAAACATCGCGCGGCGAACGGGCCATCTGGAGGAGGCATACCGGATGGTTTGTCAAAGCCTGGACATCTATGTCCGGATGGACGACCCTTGGCGTGCGATGATGACGCGCCGTATGGCGGCCGAGATAGCCGAGGGATTGGGCAGGTTCGACGAAGCCCGGCGGCATCTTGAGGTCAACCTGGCCCATTTCTCGCAGATGGGAGACGGGCCTGGCCAAGATGACTGCCGTGAGCGTCTGAAACGTCTCGACGAGTGTGTCCGTACCACCGGTTCCGAAATGCGGGCAGAGGAGTTGTTCACCCCTGTTCATCCACCTGCTTCCGTTTCCCATTCACCTGCCGGTGATCTCGTCGAGCCGTTGAGCGCGCGCGAGCTCGAGATCCTGCACCTGCTCGCGGAGGGATTGACCAACCGCGAGATCGCCCAGCAACTCCACCTTTCCTCAAACACGGTGCGTGTGCACACCTCTCACATTTACGGCAAGCTTGGGGTGAACAACCGCACGCAGGCCGTCGTCCGGGCCAGGGCGCTGAGCCTGCTGGCATCCAGCTGAGCCTCTCTCGCCCATCAATTTGCCTCTCTCCAGTCTCAGAATAATACATCGCTAATACGTTTGTCAGATGCGGCTAATACAGCCTTTGTGGTATGCTGGAGCCACAACAAGCAAAGGTTCGCAGAGTGAATAAGGAGGTCAAGATGGTCATAGAACCATGGATGGCAACAGTCGAAAGCGCGCGGCGCTATCAAGTGGTCTCAGACGACATGCAGGCCACGCGCCTGCTGGCGTGGTGGGGGGGGCGCCTCCTGGCACGCGCAGCCCGTCTTGGACAAAGCGCGAAGGCCAGCCGGTTGAGAAAAACGGTCGCGTTTCTGGCCCGGGTGCCTCTGTTTCAAGATCTGAAAAAGAGACAGCTCCGAAGCCTGGCCAGATGGGCTATTCCACGTCATTACGCGTCCGGGGAGGCGATTGTGAGGCAAGGTAAGAGCGGCATCGGTCTCTTTATCGTCGTGTCCGGGAAGGCAGAGGCCGTTCGCACCCGTCGGGACGGTACAAGGGTTGTGGTTAATGCCTTTGTTCTCACGGATTTTTTCGGAGAACTGGCTCTGCTGAACGATGAGCCCCGCACGGCGTCGGTCATTGCCTTGGAAGATACAGAGTGTTTGGCACTGGTTCACTGGAATTTCCGCAGCATGCTTGCGCAATATGGAGAGATGACTGCTGTGATCCTGCAAGAGCAATCCAGGCGCTTCCAGAGGGCGATGTCGGTGCTCTAGGCCGGCGGGTTTGTGAGGCGACCGTCCATTTCAATATTGTGGAGGAGGTATCCTTATGAGCGTCTCAACATTTAGCAGCCTCGCACAGCGCATCGCCAACTGCTGGGCTGAAACCATTCCCGATTTTATCCTTGTTTCTTCCATCCCGGTTCCGGAAGCGTCGCCGCAGCAGTTTCACGCATTTCTGCGCGGCGTTGCCGGGACCGTTCGGGCCCGTCCGGATTGGCTCGATCTGCCCATGCAGCCCGATGACGGCTATGAACACGGGGAATTACAAAACCACCGCCCGGAACTGATCAGAGCGATGCTTAACACGAAACGGAAACTGGACGATTTCATCACCCTCCTGCTCCGGATGGGCCTTTACGGCACTGTGGACGGGCGGACGCTCCACGTCCGGAAGGAGGATATGAACCTTACAACGAAAACAGTCACCCGTCTGGCCCGCTTTGGGCTGACCCTGAAAGCCGGAAAAACGGAGACTGCCGTCACCTGCGACGCCTTTCCAGACCTGTTTCCAGCCTGGGTCTGGATGGCGGCAGAAGCCACCCGAACCGCTCCCACTACAGGCAAGAAAGGTGTGCCGCCGGTGCGCTTCTCCCACTGTCTGTACAGCGACACCTATCCTTATTCAAAGGACGTACTGATCCGCCTGGCCTGCGACAGCCCAGGGTTGCCTGTACTCATCGGCTTTTTAGAAAAAGAAGGGTATGCTCTGGTTTGTAACCGGGCCAACAAAGTCGCCGCAGACTGGGTGAAATCCTATGGAAAAGCAGATGGACCATTGAAGGACGCGTGGGCGGAACGCACCCATGGCGGACTCGCCATCGAATACGACTGGATCCAGAAGAATCCTTTGCACTTTGCGCTCCGCATCCCAGAGTTCAAGACGCTCCTGCAGCACTTCGACGTTATGCCTGATCAGACGAAAGAGTTTGTAATTCAGCACACAAAGCATTGTGACAACTGCGGCTACTGCACGCAGACTGACAAGACAGGAAAGCGTCCCCGTGCTTTCATATCGGTGGAACACAACGGTCGGCATAATCTGTGTCTTATGTTTCCAGGCTTTGGGTACACCTGGCAGCAATTGGATGACGCGGCGGCCGCGGACATCCAGACTTTTCTGACATTCGTCAACGACACCCTGAGCGGGAACGAAAGCCAGAAATGATAACTGGTTCCGAGCAGAAAACGAGTTAGTGAACGATGACAACCCGTTCCAAGATCTACCCTGAACGTCAGATACTTGCCGGTGTCCCGCGCATCGGTTTCGACATTCACCTGTGCCCCTTTCCAGGCGCGTTGGATGCGTATCTCAAGTATGTTAGCGACCCGCAGGACTATGATTACCTGATGGGCATCAGTGGCGCGGCCTTTCGCCGCCTGTGGAACCGTGACGACGGCGGCAACATCGACCTTTCGCATCTGGGCGACGAACCGTTCCGCCGCGTCTTTGATGCGCTGGGCTATGAATGGCGCAAGGTCCCGGCCGAAAAGGAAGCGATGATCCAGGCGATCAAGGAGAGTCTGGTCCGGGGCCGCCCGGCCATCGCTTTCGGCATCATCGGGCCACCGGAGGCCGGGCTGGTCACCGGGTACGCGGAAGACGGCGCAGTCCTCCACGGCTGGAGCTACTTTCAGGATCAGCGGGAGCGCTATTACGAACAGCGCGACTGGTTCGAGACGATGAGTATGAACGGTGACCGGAGTGAAAGCCTGATCCTCGTCGGCAACCGGCTGCCGGCCCGGCCTGCCGCTCACGAGGTGCTTGCTGCCTCGCTCGAATGGGCGCTTGACCTGGCGCGCACTGCCCGCCGTCCCAACCTACCCGAACACCTGAGTGGCCTGGCGGCCTACGACGCCTGGGCCGATGCCCTGGAAGTGGACGCCGATTACTCGACACATAGTGGTGGGACGATGGACGCCCGCGTAATAATCTACGGCGATCAATACGTGATGGTCGAGGAGCGCCACGAGGCGGCGCGCTTTCTGCGGCGGATGAAGGATGTCGCCCCACAGGCAGCAGCGGATCACCTGGAAGCCGCGGCCACACTCTATAACCAGATAGGAGATAGCGTCACCCT
>JAFGEY010000239.1 GCA_016931365.1 Anaerolineae bacterium | reverse complement strand
TAGGGGTGCAGCGGGTGTCTGAAGATGGACGCCACGTCCGTCTGCTCGACGACTTTTCCCATATACATCACCGCGACTTCCTGGGCCATTTCGGCGATCACGCCCAGGTTGTGGGTGATGTACATAATCGCCATATTGTATTGCTGCTGCAATTCGCGCATCAGATCGAGGATTTGCGCCTCGGTTGTCACGTCCAGCGCCGTCGTCGGCTCGTCTGCGATGAGCAGGTTGGGGTTGCAGCTCAAGGCCATAGCGATCACAGCGCGCTGTCGCATTCCGCCGCTCAACTGGAAGGGATAGGTGTCCACAATCCGGTCGGCGTTGGGGAGCTTGGCGCGGGCCAGGATGTCGATGGCGCGCGCGCGGGCTTCGGCCTTGTCCACCTGCTGGTGCAGCATGATGGCCTCCATGATCTGCGCGCCCACCGTGCGCACGGGCAGCATGGCCGCCATTGGCTCCTGGAAGACCATCGAAATCTGGTTGCCCCGGATGGCGCGCATCTCGCGGCTGTTGGGCTTGAGTTTGCTGATCTCGATCATATCCGCGGTCGAGGCCGATTCTGTCTGGTGCACGGTCTGGTAATAGATGATCTCTCCCTCCTCGATCTTGCCTGGGGAAGGGACTAACTGCATCAGGGAAAGGGCGGTGATACTCTTTCCGCAGCCGCTTTCTCCGACAATGCCCAACGTGCGCCCCGGCCTGATCGTCAGGTCGACGCCATCCACAGCCCGGACGATACCTTCGGCCAGGTGGAAGTACGTGCGAAGATTCTTAATTTCGGCAAGTACATTATCTGTTGACATGGCGCCTCCTAGGTGACGTAGGGGTCCGCGGCGTCGCGCAAGCCGTCACCCAAAAAGTTAAACATAAGCACCGCGAGCACCACCACCGGCACCGGCCAGAGAATCCAGGGGTAGTGGGCCACGTTCATGATATCCTGGGCGTCCTGTAACATCACGCCCCAACTGATCGTGGGCGGGTTCAGGCCGATGCCCAGGAAACTCAACGATGTCTCGCCGAGGATCATGCCGGGCAGCGAGCCGGTGAGCGAGACGATGATGTAGCTGAGAAAACCGGGGATCATATACCGGGTGATGATGGACCATTCGCTTTCCCCGTCCAGTTTGGCCGCCAGTACGAAGTCTTCCTCGCGCATGCTCAACAACCGCCCGCGCACCGTCCGCGCCAGGCCCGTCCACCCCAGGATCGAGAGGATGAGCGTGGTGGCGAAGTAGATGCGCAACTGCGGCCATTCGCGGGGCAGCGCGGCGGCCAGGGCCATCCACAAGGGAATCGACGGCAGCGTCGTAATCACCTCGATGATGCGCTGGATGATTTCGTCGACAACGCCACCAAAGAAGCCTGAGATGCCGCCCAGGAGCAGCCCCATCACGAAGCTGATGGCGACCCCCACCAGGCCGACGCTCAGCGAGATGCGCGACCCATAGAAAATGCGCGACAATACATCCCGCCCGATGGTGTCGGTTCCCATGATGAAGAGGGGCATGGTCTCATCACCGCCGCCAACGCCAAAGAGATGGATATCGCTTGGAATCACCCCCCAGAGCTTGTAGGGATCACCGCGTACGAATAGCCCAATTGGATAGATGACGCTCGCATCTTCCTCGTAGGTCGGGCGGAACGTGACGGGATCGCGGCCCATTTTCATGCCGTAGACAAAGGGGGTGTGAAATCCACCTTCCTTGTCGCGGATATGGACCTTCGTTGGGGGGAAGGAAAGATATTGTCTGTAGCGTCGCAGGGGATCGTGCGGGCTGACAAACTCGGCAAAGATGGCGATAAAGTACAGAATCCCCAGGACAATCATCGCCATGCGGGCCAGCTTGTGCCGTTTGAACTTCCACCACACGAGCTGCCACTGTCCCGCCCGGTAGAACTCTTCTTCTTGCCCTTCTGGGGCCTGGCTCTGCTCCTTGCGGCCCAATCGCTTTTTTTGTAAGGTTTTATCGCTCATGCGCCCTCCACACCGCCGAACCGGATGCGCGGATCCGATATGGCCAGCAGGACATCGGACAAGATCGCACTGATCGCGGTCAAGGCCCCGGTGATCAAAATATAAGCGCCGGCCATATACATGTCCTGATTCCTCAGCGCGGCGTATAGCGCCGGGCCGGCCGTCTGCAGGTTGAGCACAATCTCCAGGATGATACCTCCGGAGAACAACCACGGCAGCAGCCACATCACACTGCTCAGAATCGGATTGATGGCCAGCCGCGCAGGATAGCGCACAATGACGTTGAATTCGGACAATCCCTTTGCGCGCGCGACGGTCACGTACTGTTTGCGCAGCTCATCCAGCATCATCGCGCGCATCGTGCGGATGGTGCCGGCGACGCCGCCAGTGCCGAGGAGAATGACGGGGAGCCACATATGCTTCAATAAGTCCACAAACTTGCCCCAACTCCACGGCAGCACCATGTATTCCTGGGAAAACAACCCCCCGGTGCGGATGCCAAACTTGGTAAGCGCTACATACATGATGAGCATCGCCAGGAAAAACGCGGGTACAGCCAGCCCAACGAAAGTGATAAGGGTGACGACATAGTCGGCAATCGAGTACTGCCTGACCGCGACATAGATGCCGATGGGGATCGCCACCGTCCAGGTAAAGATGTGGGCAAACAGGGCGATGGCAAAAGTGTAGCCCATGCGTTCCCTGATGACCTGGGCCACGGGTTTCTCGAAGGTGTATGAATATCCAAAGTCGAACTTGGTGATGATGTTGCTGATCCATAGAAGATACCGCTGATACACCGGCTTATCCATCCCATACTGCCGTATAAGAGCCTCAGCCTGTTGTTGGTCTACCGTGACCCCTGAATGTTGCAGGCGCTCTATCTGCTTTGTCACGATATCACCCGGAGGGAGCTGGATGATGATAAACGCCAGGACCGAAATCAATAGCAACTGGGGTATCACGCGAATGATACGTTGAATGATATAGGCAAGCATAAGGGTTCACCTCCTATGCAAATCTGCAAATTCACAAATCGCACATTTGCAAATCCAAGAGATCAAATTGTCCCAACTGGCATGATCGGAGACCGGCTACAGTGGAGCGTTTCTCTGTTTGGGCCGGTCTCCGACCGCGCCCACAATAGGCCAAACCGGGTTGCCAGCCTTGAGGCGTTGGCAACCCGGTTGGAGTGTTCATGAGAGCTTTAGGCCCGCTGCCCGCCTTCGTAGAAGAAAGTGCACGGATGGTAGGTGTTGATGCCATACGTGTCCCAGCCGATGGGTACTCTTGGCCGTGGCACGTTGCGCATATTCTTGTTGTAGAGTAAGGGGCACGGGCTTTCGAGGACCGTGCCGATGGCCAAAGGTGTATCGGCCAGGTAATCGAAGATCTTCTGCCCGATGGCGACGCGCTCGTCGTCGTCGACAACCAGCTTCATTTCGTCAACCCAGGCAAACAGTTGCTGGATTTCCTCAGGCGGCGTGATGATACCCTCCGCTTCCTTATCCTCAGCGGTATACCAGTCTTGCCAGGCCCGCGAAACGCCACCCTGCTGACCGTCAGCTACAGGCACGTACCACTGCATCTGGATCGGCAGGAGCATGTCGGTGCAGCGGTCGGCGTGCCAGATGCCGCACTCCACTTCGTTGGCATTCATTCGCTCGCCGTACAGCGACTCGTCGATTTGCTTGACCGTCGCCTCGATGCCGATCTCACGCCAGTAGGTGATAACCATCTCGCAGAACTCGGAGACCGAAGCGCCCACGCGGATGCCGGCGTGCTCGATCATGTAGCTCAAGGGTTTGCCGTCGGGCCGCACGCGGATGCCGTTAGCGCCTTTGGTAAGTCCCATCTCGTCCAGCAGTTGATTCGCCAACGCCGGATCATACTGTGCCCACGCTGTGCCGTACTTCTCCTTATAATATGCGGAGTTCGGCATAGGCGCCATCTGCCCCATGCGAGCCAGACCGTAGAAGAGGCTCTCGTTGATCTCCTCGCGGTCGATAGCCACCGAGAGCGCCCGGGTCCAGTTGGGGTGATTGACGATCTCTTCCAGCACCGGATCGTTGGGGAGCGTGCGGCGGGGGTAGAGGGTGTAGCGGTCGGTCATACAGGAGAGATAATCGCCGACCACATAGTTGCCCGTGGCCTCGTTTTCCTTGTACAGGGGATATTTGGCGACGGTTACGTCGTGCATCCCCAGCCAGTCCAATTCGCCGCCGATGAGCTTGAGTTCCATCGTCTGCGTGTCGGCCATGTAATCCAGGCGCAGCGTGTCGATGTAGGGGAGTTGGTTGCCCACGAGGTCAACCTTCCAGTAGTAGGGGTTGCGCTCGAAGATGATGAGACCCTCGGCGGGATACTGCTTCGGGACCCAGGCCGCCAGGGTGGGGAAGTCCTTGGCCCAATCCGGGAATTGCCAGGTGTTGAGGCCCCACTGGCTGCAGAAGCGATTGGTCACCTGCTGCCACGTTTCCATCCCGAACTCGGCAATCAGCTTATCCATAGCCTCCTGCCCGGCGAAATCGAGGTGGTAGTTCTCGAGGAAGTGCGCGGGCATGAACGGACCTTCCTGAGGATAGCCGCCCATGTTACGGGTGAGCATGTGGGGGAAGAGGCCGAAGGTGTAGTCAAACGTGCAGCGGAAGGTGTAGTCATCCAGGATTTCAAGTTCGCAGCGTTGGCTCTGGATGCCGTTGAACGGACTGGCAACCCAGCCCAGACCCTCGTAGGTGGCCCATTGATTCCACCAGAAGTCCACGTCCTTGGTGGTCAGCGCTTCCCCATCCGACCAGCGCATGCCCTTGCGCATGTGGATGGTGTAGGTCGTGCCGTCGTCCGACCCCTCCCAGCTCTCGATCATATTGGGGACGAGCGTGCGGAAGTCTGCGTCCGAGTATTGCATCATCCGGTCGGACATCCAGTCATAGGTGTCGGTGGACCAGACAGTGTCGAAGTGGATCTGGCGAACTTCGCCGCCGTAGACGCCGATGGCATCACGCCCACCCACTACGAAAGGCACCATCGGGAGCCGTTCGTCGACCGGGGGCAATTCTCCGGCCTTGACGAGTGGTTCCAGCATAGGCGGTTCATTGCGTCCTTCGGGGACTTCGACTTCGACTTCGACTAACTTTTCGACCTCAACGGTCTTCTCGACCTGGACCTCAACGGTCTTCTCGACCACCTTTTCGACCTCGACGGTCTTCTCGATGATCTGCGGCGTTGGTGCGGCACAGGCCGTCGCCACCGCGCCGAGCGCGGCTGCCGTGGTCAGGTGCAGAAATTCACGGCGTGTCAAACTCTTCGATCTCATAGCTTCCTCCTTCTCTGATGAAATGTGTAAATTAATTACTCTCACAGAGGGAACGTATCCCCCCGTGTTTAGAGTCTCGTCGCCGCGATATTCCTATCGCGCGTGATATTCTGTGGCTATGCATAGTGAGTTCTCATGCGCAGGGCTGTTATTCTATACTTTAGCACCTCTTCCCCGAAAAGTCTTCCATTTTTCGGACAGATTTTGATACTT
>JAFGEY010000238.1 GCA_016931365.1 Anaerolineae bacterium | reverse complement strand
GCAGTTCCAGCAGCCGATAGACGCTGCCGCGCAACAAACCCGCCAGCGCGCTGCCGCGCAAGGCCGGTTTGCCGTCGGCCTCGCGCAATAGCGCCGAGTCCAGGCCAAAACCCTTGCCGTACCCTGCGCCGACGTGATAGTCGGACTGGAAAGTGATCTCGAAAGTTAGATCGAGGCTCATCGCGCTTCCTCCTCGTATTCCTGGCGGTTCTTGTCCAGGGCCAGGGCAAAGTCCCAGGCGTCCAACAAGTCGGGCAGGGCGTGGCCGTGCCAGGTCCCTTCTGGCTGACGGACAACTCTATACCAGCCGGAAGCATCTCCACCCAACCCGGACCGGGCTGCGTCGAAAGCTTCTTTATGGGCTTCTTTTCTGCCGATGCGCGCCAGCAGTCGGTTCAGACGATCCTGCCAGGGGGCAAAATCGGTGGGTCTCAGAGAGGCCGGCAAGTCGTCGTACAGGTCCCGGAGCTCGGCGAGCCGCTTGTTCGGCACATGGCGCAGTTCATACCGCTGCTCGATCAATCGCTGCACCGGCAAGCCCCACCCGTCGGAAACACTCTGGCTCACCCAATACGGGCGCAGGGTCGGGCGCACCGAACCAGCCGGCGATTCGCCCACCAGCCGTCCGCCCAGCACGACTTCAAAGTTGACGGCGGAGCAGGGCTGCCCACCATTCAACCCCAGCCGCTTAACCACGCGCTTGGCTTCCTTGAGCCGACTTTCGCCAGTCTCGTGGGCCAGCCGGTAGGGATGCTTGCTCTTGCAGATGACCACTGCTGCCGAGACAGTAGGAGCAGAAACGCCCTTCAGTCCAATTTCGGCGAATAGGTTCTGCATTTCCTGTTCATACGCCTGGCAAAACCGCTGGGCGAAATCCAACGCCCACGGCGCGGGAATGAGCGCGAACACGTCGTCGCCGCCCAGGATCAAGGGCAGAACAGGGATAAAGTTGGGGCGGCCATCCAGGGGGATCATCCTGGTTGGCTCGGCGAGCGCCCGGCGGAGAGCGGGAGACAGGCGGGTGGATAGATCGCGCATTTGCTCCGGCGTCTGGCACGCGCCAAACACCTTGCCCATATCGTTGCCGTCGGCGAGCAGGTAGGCTGCATAGCGCCGCGAGTCATAGTCGGCCACATCCTCCAGCGGGTCTATCTCTTTCCGGTCCCGCCTCTTTTCTTTGCCGGGCCAGTCGGCCCGTTTCAACCCTTCTTCACCCACGACCTCCCGGTAAAAGTCTCGCAGGAACTCTCCCAACTCACCTGCCGGGCGTTCCGCGTCCTTGTTCAGACAGGATTCACACAGATATTGCGGTTCTTCGCCCTCGTGATAAGCGCGGTGCGCCACGGCCAACCCGATACCGCAGGAAGCGCAGAACGCCATATACGGCAGATGCGGCTGCTCTTGCCAGCCCTCGCGCCAGCGCTTGGCCCGGCGCAGGTTTTCTTCCGCCTGCTCGCTGACCGCGCCAAAATCGCCATTGACCGGCATCGGTTCAGCTACGGATAGCGTTCCTCCGGTGGCGCGGTGATAGACCTCGGCAAGGCATTCGCCAACCCTCTGTGCCTGGGTCTTGTTATCGAACAGGATGCGGAAACTGCCGCCATCGCTGACCACGACCTCGGCGTTGGGCGGCAGCAGAGGACTGGGGACCTCCCCGCAAAAGCGGGTGAGCAACTGGCTCCCGCCCACCACCTCGCGCAGTCGCGCGGAGCGAAAGAGCAAATCTTGAATCTTGTCTGCTTCAGCGGCTAAAAGGTATCGCGTCACGGCTATGCCTCCTTTCGTAAACTTGGGGGTAAAAAGCAACTGAGGCCGCACAGGTCACAGAGGTCGGGCCAGGACAGGGCGGTAGTGCACAGATGCAAATCGGCTATCGGGTGACCAAGAAAATCCTCAAAGTTGGCCTGTGCGAAATGCAGGGCATCCTGAGCCCACTCCTTTGGTACGGAAAAGTACTTGTGGATCAAATCGTTGCGCCGGGTAAGAAAGACATCCCAGCCGTCTTCAGCATTGAATAGATTGGTTGATCTCCACCAAGAGCTCATCGGGCGGGGGCGGTGAATCGAAAGGACAGGGGCATTCTTGAACGGGATGTCTTTCCGAACGTCTATACGAGTTTTGCCCGCATCCACCAGCACGCTGAAAACCTTTCGGGCGTCTGGGGTACGTTCGTCTAGTGGCGTCAACAGAGAACCCCGGTCTGTCGGGCCTGAAAGCAACCCGACCACCCGCGCCAGCATCACGATCTCATTGACGCCACCGGCGCGCAGAAACGTCGAGCGATAATCCTCGTTGTAATCAATCAGTCGCCGGATACGGGCCAGTTCATCGCAAACATATACTTGCAACGCCGATAGGTCGCCGTAGAAATGCTGGGGCTTGTTGGCGAAATCGCTGCCGCTGATTTCGAACCATTGGTTGCCCAAATCCTTCACCGCACTGGGTTGCTCGAAAGCGGGCAGATTCGAAGCGGCCTGCTGCGCGCCCCGAAAGTCGCCGCTATCCCATTTTTCGTAATACTCCAAGAACGCAACCAAATCCTTGATGGGTTGTTCGGAATCCGGCATCACCTGTATCATCACAGACTGAATGGACGTGAGAACCTCTTGCGCTTCCCTGAACTGGTACCGTTCGTACAACGCGCGCACCCGCTCCCAATCGCGTAGGGCGAACGTCTGATAAGGGTTGGCCAATTCGCCGATCTTGCAACTGAAGCCGTAGGGTCGGCGCTTCTCGGTATCGTACTTGTCAAAGTCCACGTATGAAATGCGCGCCCCGGCGTAGGCGGCGTACAGATACGCCCCGCTGACCATGCTCTTTTTGCCGCCGGTCACGTCAATCACCACGTCGACTTCATCCTGAAGGACCTCGACCAGCCTCTGAAACACGGCAGACGGATCGTCAAACGCCGGATAGCCTGCCTTATTGTCCTCGCCAGGAATCTCGGGAGGCTGGGGAAGCAGCTCTTTCCCGACCAGATGGCCAATTGCCTCCGTGATGTGGCCGGCGAAAACGTGCCATTCTTCTGGTGGGTAGCCTTGTCCATTCAGTATCAGCACCACTTTGGGGGGCTTGTACACACAAACCGACTGGAGCAGCGGTTCCAACGAAAAGCCGACCAACAGCACCAATGTAGCGCAAGGTTGGGCCGTAATCTGTTGTCGGGCATATCCCAGTTCGGCCTCCAGTAGGCTTTTGCCATCTAGTTGCTCACGGTCTTCACAGACATACCAATGCATCGCCTCGTCTATCTTGGAAGGCTCAAAACGGTCCCAGTACTCCTTTGTAACGCGCTCAATGTCATCCCCCTTCATTTTGCGCCTCAATCCCGCCCAAAACCACCGGCGTCACCGTCTCCAACGTCACTTTCAACTCGTGCATGTTCACCTCCGCCTCGTACTATACCACCTTGCTCTCACATTCTCAATGGAAGGCCCTCCAGAAAACCTTGTAACTCTTGCCAATGTCACCTCCTTCCCCCTGTGCTATACTGATTCCAGCACCTGAAAATACCGCCCGAACTTTTCGCGCAGGAAATAGTAGGTCAGCCGCGCGCCCGGCGGCAGCTCCCAGGCGTTGCGGCAGTGATCGAGTATCTGTGTCTTGTGCGCGTGGGCCGTGCGCACCGTGACACAGAGCGACTCGGCCACCTCCTGGGGGTTCTGCCCGGCGGCAAAGGCGCGCAGCGTGTCCAGCTCGCGCGGGGTGAGCTGCTCCACCACCTGCCGGCAGCGCTTGCGCTCCGTCTCGTCCAACCAGTGGGTCCGGGCCGCCACGACCTCCTGCGGCGAGGCCTGCGCCAGCGCGCGCAGCGGAGGGAAATAGGCACCCCAGGGGGCCAGCGGCACCTCGATCAGGCGCACCTGGTCCGGCCGCTCGGCGTGCATGATCGCCCCATCTTGGGCGCGCCCCAGAAAGTCGGGATCGGTGTACATGTGCCAGAGGTGATCGCCGTGATCAAAATGCAGCAGCGCCGTGCTCACCGCCAGCAGAGCCAGAATACGCCGCCCGCCGGAGATGCAAACGTGCAGGTGGCGACCTTCTGCCTTCAGTCTCGCGATCAGGTCATAGATCGCCAGCCAGGCCGCGTTGGCCTCGGCCTCGTCGCGGATATCCTCCAGCCGGCCGCCGGCGTGGCGTACCGGAAAGAGCCGCAGGCGGCACGGCCGCCCGGCGTAGGTGCCATCGGTAAATTCGGCGGCCAGGCTGTCCAGGGCTCGCCTGCTGCGCCCGGCGTCTTGAGGCGTCAAATGAATGACGACGACTTCTTCGACGCCTTTCTGGAACAGGCCGTCCAGGGCAAATGTGACGACCTGCGGCTGTCCGCCCATCGTCACCACCATCGTGCTATGACTAGAGCATGGCATCTTTTTACTCCCGATCAAATCTCTGCGAGGTCACTGAAATGGAACCATTCCCGGCTGTCTTGATCGGCGGGCCTCCGCACAGCGGCAAGTCTGTGCTGACCTACAGTCTCACCCGCGCTATGCGCCGACGCAGAATAGAGCACTATGTCATTCGAGCCACTCCCGATGGAGAGGGCGACTGGGCCAACGAGGCCGACCAGACCCTCGTGCGCGCACTGCGCGTCAAAGGCGATTTTACCCAGGCATTCACCGATTTTGTCTGCAACAATCTGACCCACCGTCATTTGCCCCTCATCGTTGATGCCGGCGGTCGGCCCACCCCCGACCAGGAGCGCATTTTTGGTTGCTGCACACACGCTGTTCTGCTGGCCCCTGACGCGGATATGCTTGTGCACTGGCGTAACATTGCCCATCGCCACGGTCTCTCTATCGTAGCCGAGCTGACCTCCCACTTGCAGGGAGAACAGCGAGTCGTTTCCAGATCGCCGATCCTGCGCGGCACAATCACAGGTCTCGATCGCAGCCAGACTGCCACAGGGCCTGCGTTCGATGCCCTGGTCGACCTCCTGGCCGGCTCCCTGTACCGCGCCCCCGACGAATTGTATCGCTTTCAC
Organism: Anaerolineae bacterium; assembly: GCA_016931365.1. Next base: position 928 of record JAFGEY010000238.1, on the reverse strand, counting down.
GAAAGACACTGCCCTATCGAGACCGTCATTCACCTGGATCGCCTGGCCCACACGCTGGGCATCTCGCCGGATAGCGGCGAGGTGCGCTGGGAACCGCAACACGTGCCCCTGGTGCTCGACTACCTGCCGGAGGAAACGCCGCTGGCCCTCTATGGCCGCGGAACCAACTGGCTCCACACGGCGGTGGCCCTGCTCGCATCTCCGGCGCCCTTTGCGCATTTTGACCCCCGTTTGGGTTGGGTTGAGGCCAGGCCACTCTCGGTCAGGCAGCCGGGGACCGGCTACCCATTGCAATTTCGGCTTTACCATGCGCCCAATTGTGTCCACCTGGAGGCATTGCCTCAATCCCCGTATCTGGAATACGACGAACTCGATACTTTGTCCATTCCTCCCCTTCCTGCCAGGACAGGCGTCATCCTCAGCGGCAGGATTCCCTACTGGCTCTATACCAGCATGGCGGTCAGCTATCAAGATGTGCCCTGGATTGGCACCTACCAGCCCCAACTGGAGTGCGCCGTCATCGCTTATTCTACCGACCCGGCGTATCCCATCGGTGACTGCATCCATCTACCGCCGGCTTTAGCACGACTCAATCTCCCGCCGCGCCGATTCCTGTCCCCTCCTGGTCCGCCCTCCTGAGCGCCCGCGCCAGCAGCACGTAGGCCAGAAACTCGGCGTCGCGCTCCGGGTTCACCAGCAGATCGCCGATCGGCGTGCGCGCCGGGTTCTCGTTGGTCAGCAGGTCCTCAGCCCCCAGGCTGGCCGCCAGCGCGGCAGGCAGCAGGGTCAGCGTTCCGGCGACCTCTGCGCACGCGCCCTGCTCCAGCGAGTATGTCTTGTACTCGCGGGTGAACGCGCCGTGGTGTCGGGCGATGGCCGTAAAGGCCGCATCGAATAACGGTTCACAATCCTCGAACGCCGCCGCCAG
>JAFGEY010000237.1 GCA_016931365.1 Anaerolineae bacterium | reverse complement strand
TGGCGGGCGCTGCTGCGCCTGGCCGGCGGCGACCTGAACGCTATCTTGGGCCTGCTCGGCCTGGCCGCCGGCATTGCCATCGGCGTGTGGTTCCTCAGAACCGGCTATACGCTGGGCCGCGCCGGCAAAACCTACTCCGCCGTCGGCTGGATTATGCCGTTGCTGGCGGTTGGCCTGCTGCTGCTTCTGCTGTTCAAACCCCAGTTTGCCGAAGGCGGCCCCATTTTCTTCAGCCAGAGCGGTCCCGGCTCGCTGCACGCCGCGGTGTGGATTTCGCTCGGCGTCGGGCTGATCATCGGTTTCCTGGCCCAACGCACCCGCTTTTGCACCATGGGCGCCGTGCGCGACGTGATCTTGATGGGCGACACGCACCTGATCAGCGGCGTCGGCGCGATGCTGGGGGTGGCGTTCATCGCCAACCTGGCGTTGGGGCAGGTCAAGTGGGGCTTTGCCGCCCAGCCGGTGGCGCACAGCAGCCACCTGTGGAATTTCCTGGGTATGGCTTTGTCCGGGCTGGCCTTTGCGCTGGCCGGCGGCTGTCCGGGGCGGCAGTTGTTCCTCTCCGGCGAGGGCGACAGCGATGCGGGCGTGTTCGTGCTGGGCATGATCGTCGGCGCGGGAATTGCGCACAATTTCAACCTGGCCGGCAAACCCGACGCCCTGGTCGATGGCGCGCTCAAAGTGGGCGGTATCTCGTCCTTTGGCATGATCGCCGTGGCGCTGGGGCTGGTCGTCTGTCTGCTCATCGGCTTTACCATGCGTGAAAAGTTTGAATAACAGGAGGCTGAAATGGCACAAACAGTGGATGCGCGCGGGCTGTCTTGCCCGCAACCGGTGATCCTGGCCCGCAAGGCCATCGACGCGGGCCAATTCCCAATCGAAGTGCTGGTCGACAGTGTGACCTCGCGCGAGAACGTGCGGCGGATGGCCGAAAAGACCGGCTGCACGGTGACGGTGCAGGAAACCGGCGATGAGTTCAAGCTGACGCTGCGGAAATAAATCGCAAATCGTAAATCGCAAATTGCAAATCGTAACCAGGAAAGGGCGGGTTGGCGTGCGCAAGTCTGCCCACTAATTCGCCCTTTTTCAGGAGCAAGAACGATGATCTATCTGGACAATGCGGCGACCTCCTGGCCCAAGCCGCCGGAGGTGATCGAGGCGATGGCCCATTTTATGGCCGAGGTCGGGGCCAATCCAGGGCGGTCAGGCCACCGGCTGTCCGTCCAGGCTTCGCGGGTGGTGTATTCTACCCGCGAAGCCGTGGCCGAGTTGTTCGGCGCGCCCGACCCGCTGCGCGTGGTGTTCGGGCTGAACGTGACCGAAGCGCTCAACCTGGCCCTGCGTGGGCTGCTGCGCCCCGGCGATCACGCCATCACCAGCTCGGTCGAGCACAACTCGGTCATGCGCCCGCTGCGCGCGTTGGAGCGGCAGGGCGTCGAGTTGACCGTGCTGCGCTGCACGCCGCAGGGTGTGCTCGATCCGGCGCAGGTCGAGGCGGCGATGCGGCCCCACACGCGGCTGATCGCGCTCAACCACGCCTCCAACGTGATCGGCACCCTGCTGCCGGTCGCTGAAGTGGGGCGGATGGCGCGGGAGCGCGGCGTTTTGCTTCTCGTCGACGCGGCGCAAAGCGGCGGCACGTATCCCATCGACGTGCAGGCCGATCAAATTGATTTGTTGGCTTTCACCGGACACAAGGGCTTGCTTGGCCCGACCGGCACCGGCGGGCTGGTGGTCGGCGAGCGGGTGGACGCGGCACAGATCGAGCCGCTCAAGCGCGGCGGCACGGGCAGCAACTCGGAACACGAGGCGCAGCCCGATTTCCTGCCCGACTGCTTTGAAAGCGGCACGCCCAACGCGGTCGGCCTGGCCGGGCTGGCGGCGAGCGTGCGCTGGATTCTGGCGCGCGGCGTCGATCAGATCCGCGCGCACGAGGTCGCCCTGACCCAACGGCTGATCGACGGGTTGCGCCGGATCGGCGGCGTGACCGTCTATGGCACACAGGACGCCGAACTGCAAACCGCCACCGTGTCGTTCAACGTGGCCGGGCTGGAGCCTTCGGATGTCGGCTTGCGCCTGGACGAAGAATTCGCTATCATGTGCCGGGTAGGGCTGCACTGCGCGCCCGCCGCGCACCGCACGATGGGCACATTCCCGGTCGGCACGGTGCGTTTCGGATTAGGGGCGTTCAGCACGATCGACGAGATCGACGCGGCGGTGCAGGCGGTGGAAAGGCTGGCCGTTGGAGTGTAAAATGGCCCATCACATCATCAGAACCATTCGAATGGCGCACTGCAAGCGCGGGCCTGAGCGCTGCGAAAAATGCCGTGAAATGAACGTCGAACGCATCTGTCTGCTCGATGTCGATCCGCCGCGGCAGGGTGAGTTGCAGCGACGGGCGATCGAGGTCGAGATCGACGGTGAACGGACCTGGCGAGAGTTTGACGTGGTGCGCGTGTTTGAAACCGTCGGCGAGGCGCGCGATTATGCCACCGTGCATCACATCGGCGACGTGGAATTGGGGACATAGAAAATGACCTGGCGAGATCGATATACCGTGTTCCTGGTCAAGAGCACCGGTCACGCCATCCGCGCCGAACAGGTGCTCAACATGGCCGGCATCGCCTGCAAGCTGATTCCGGTGCCGCGCCAGATCAGCTCGAACTGCGGCACCTGCGTGCGTGTCGAGCGGATGGATGTCGAGGCGGCCAAAGCGGTTTTTGTCAAGAGCAAGGTCGAGTTTGAGAGCGTTCACGAGATATAATATGAAACGTAATGCGTGATACGTAATGCGTAATGCGTGATGCAAGAAACATATCTCGGATTTTAGGGAGTGTAAAATGCAAACCGTCGACGCACGCGGGTTGCCCTGCCCGCAGCCGGTGATTTTGACGCGGCAGGCGCTTGAAAAAGGGGACGAGGTCACGACGATTGTCAGTGACCAGACGGCGCTGCACAACGTGACCCGGATGGCCGAAAAGGCCGGCTATGGCGTGTGGACCGAGCCGAAAGCGGACGGCATATACATCCACATCGGCGATCAGTGCGCGACCCCCGCCGAGCGAGACACCGTCGAGATGGCCGCCATCCGGGCGGCAAGAGCGGTCGACGGCCCGTTGGTGCTGGTCGTGCCGGGCGAGCGGATGGGGCGCGGTCCGAGCGATGAACTGGGCGATATTCTTGCCCGCGCCTTTTTCCATACGCTGGGCGAAGTCGAACCGCTGCCGGAGACCATCGTTTTCTTTAACAGCGGGGTTAAACTGGCCGTCGAAGGCTCGCCGGTGCTCGAAGACCTGCGCGCGCTCCGGGAGCAAGAGATCGAGATCCTGGTCTGCGGCACCTGCCTGGGCTATTTCGAACTGAAAGACCGCCTGGCTGTCGGCGAGGTCTCCAACATGTACACCATCGCCGAGACGATGCTGAAGGCGGGCAAGGTGGTCAGTCTGTAGTATTCCGTATTGCGTATTCCGTGTGTGTGAAATGTCAACAATGCGGATACAAAGTACGCAATACGCAGGACGTAATGTTCAAATCCTCTTCAAAGGAAAAACGATGCTTGAAGAACATCTTCGGTTAACAGCCCTGTCCAGCGCTGCCGGTTGAGCGGCCAAGATGGGCCCCGAGGCCCTGGCGCAGGTGCTGCGCCCTATCCAAAATATATTTTTGCCCCAAGACTACCCCGATCTGCTGGTCGGCCTGGCGGTGAGCGACGACGCGGCGGTGTACCGCATCAGCGATGAGCTGGCGGTGATCCAGACGCTCGACTTTTTCCCGCCGGTGGTCGATGACCCCTATGATTACGGGGCGATCGCCGCGGCCAACGCGCTCAGCGACATCTATGCCATGGGCGGGCAGGTGACCCTGGCGCTCAACATCGCCGCCTTTCCAGACGATATGGCCCCCAAGGTGGTGAGCGAGATTTTGCGCGGCGGCGCGGACAAGGTGCGCGAGGCTGGCGGCGTGCTGGCCGGCGGGCACACCATCACCGATCCTGAGCCCAAGTATGGCCTCTCGGTGATGGGCATCATTCATCCGCGCAAGGTGCTGGCCAAGGCCGACGCGCGAGTTGGCGACGTGCTGGTGCTGACCAAGCCGCTGGGCGTGGGCATCATCACCACCGCACTCAAGGCCCAGGCCGCCGACCCGGCGCACGTCCAGGCGGCGGTGGCCGGGATGAAGCAGCTCAACCGGCAGGCGGCGGAACTGATCCAGCAGGCCGGCGTCCACGCCTGCACCGACATCACCGGGTTTGCCCTGCTAGGCCACGGCTACGAGATGGCCGACAAGAGCGGCGTGCGGCTGCACCTGGAATTGAGCAAGCTGCCTTTCCATCCCGGCGCGGTCGAATACGCCAACCAATGGCTTTTCCCCGCCGGCGCTTGCCGCAACCAGAGCGCCTATGGCGCGCACGTGGCCTTTGCGCCCGGCATCTCTGAAGAGATGCAGCAGTTGTTGTTCACGCCGGAAACGTCGGGCGGGCTGCTCGTTTCCGTCCCGCCGGCGCGGATCGATGCGCTGCTTGAGGCCTTTGAGCAAGCCGGTCATCCTTGCTGGGTCGTCGGCGAGGTGGTGGACGGGCAGGGGATTGAGGTTGTAGAATAAAAGGTGGCTCGATTGAAAAATTCAACGCAAGGTTGCCAAGACACCAAGACGCAAGATGTTGATGGCTAACAAAACATAGTGATGATTATTCGAGGTTCTTTGCGGCTTCGCGTCTTAGCGCCTTGGCGTTGAAACAGGCTTTTGAGGGAGTCTTGAATGGCAATGCACAAGATCAAAATCACTGCTGGTGCGGTGTCCGTCGAGGCCGAACTGAACGACAACCCGGCGGCGCGGCTGCTGTGGGACGCGCTGCCGATTGATGGGCGGACGAACACCTGGGGCGACGAAATTTATTTCGAGATTCCCGTCAGTGCCGATCAAGAGCCGGACGCCCGCGCCGAGGTCGAGGTAGGGACGCTGGGTTACTGGCCGGTGGGCCGCGCCTTTTGCATCTTTTGGGGGCCGACGCCGGTCAGCACTGGGGATGCGCCGCGCGCTTACAGCCCGGTCAACATCCTGGGCCGCGTGACCGGCGATGCGACTGTGTTCGACCCGGTGCGCGCCGGCGAGTGTGTGCGCATCGAGCGATTGCTCGACAAGCGATTGCTCGATGAGCAAGCCGCGTCCCAATGAATTCCAGAGCGCGGTTGCTGCTTGCTCTTTCCGGCGGCATTCCCGACCGCGTGCCGGTCTCGACCTATGAACTGGTCGGGTATGACAGCCGGGCCTGGGAAAATGCCGAGCCGTCATATGCGCCCTTGATGGAGGTCATCCGCGCCGAGACGGACTGCGTGTGCATGTGGAATCCGGCTTCGAACGAGGTCTTTTTGTCCTCGGCACACCCGGTCGAGATGGGTGTGCAGATTAGCCGCGAAGGCGACACCGTCACCACCCGGCGTATACTGCATACTCTGCGCGGCGATCTGACCCAGACCACCCACCGCGCCGATCGGGTGCATACGACCTGGCAGACCGAGCATTGGTGCAAAAGCCTGGACGATGTCGACGCGGCGCTGTCGGCGCCCTACCAGCCGGTGCAGTATGATTTCTCCGATCTGGCCCGCATCTCCGCCGAGGTGGGCGAGCGCGGCATCGTCATGGCCTCGCTGTCCGATCCGCTCTACCTCGCCGCCGACTTGATGGAGTTTGGCGCGTACACCGTCTGGGCGCTGACCGAGCCGGCGCATTTTGAGAATACATTGTGTGTTCTGCACCAAAGAAATATGCAAAATTTGCGAAATATGTTCGATACGGGCGCGGCTGATTGTTCAAGTCAAATTGACTTGTTCCGCATCTGCGGCCCCGAATATGCCACGCCGCCTTTTCTGCCGCCGCGTCTCTTTGAACGTTTTGTCGTCCCTTATGTGACCGAGATGGTCGATCTGATTCACAGCTATGGCGCCAAGGCACGCTTTCACTGCCACGGACGCATCGGCGAGGTGCTGGATATGATTTTGTCCACCGGCGCAGACGCGCTCGATCCCTGCGAAGCGCCGCCGGACGGCGACATCGAGTTGGCCGAGATCAAGCGCCGCATAGGTGGCCGGATGTGTTTGTTTGGCAACTTGCAGCTCAAATTACTGGAATACGGTACGCCCGGCGAGGTTGAGGCGACGGTCAAACGGTGTATGGATGCCGCCAAAGCGGGCGGCGGGTATGTGATCATGCCCACCGCTGCGCCGATCGACGTGCCTTTATCCCCCAAAACTGTGAAAAATTACCTGCGTTTCATCGAGACGGCGTTGGCCTGCGGGCAGTATTGATCGCCGTGCCATCCAGCGAGTCCCCGCTCGGTTTTCTGCCTCTTGCACTCCTGTGATCCCTGCATTCTGTCGAGAAAATAACTTGATGTGCATGCTATTTGGGTATATACTCAGACACATCGACACGATCATGTCGACACACTTTGTGTCAAAACGACCGATGTCGTTTCAAAATGCCGCCACCGAATGGGGCGGCTAGAGAGCAGGAGTACAAGATGTGGGAGACTATTTTGTGGTTAGGTGTGCCGCTTTTGGTGTTGTTTTTTCTGGCCCTTGCAATTTTGGCCCTTTCGGGCATTCGTTATATCCCGAACAGTCGCATCGGCATCGTCGAAAAACGATGGAGCGGTAAGGGATCGGTCAAGCAAGGGTTTATTGCTCTGGCCGGAGAGGCCGGCTATCAGCCCAACGTGCTGCGCGGCGGCCTGCATTACCTCATTCCTATCCAGTACCGCGTTCACATTGCGCCGCTGGTCACCATTCCGCAAGGCAAGATCGGCTATATCTTTGCCCGCGACGGCCAGCCGCTTCGTCCCGCCCAGGTCTTGGCGTCCAACGACACCGTCAGCGATTTCCAGGATGTGGTTACATTCTTGCGCAGCGGCGGACAGCGCGGCCCGCAGCGGCGCGTTTTGCGTGAAGGCACCTATGCCATCAACCTGGCCCAGTTCATCGTCATCACCGAAGAAGGAGTCCATTATCTGCCGCTGAACCGCGAAGAAGAGAAGACGGTCCAACGGATGGCCGAGGTCATCGCCGAACGCAGCGGTTTCCGTCCGGTGGTGATCAAAGACACCGATGACAAGGCAGGCATTGTCACCGTCCACGACGGGCCTTCGCTGCCACAAGGCACGATCATTGCGCCGGTCATGGGCGAAGACCCCAAGAACGCCGAAACCTACCACAACGGTTTCCAGGACCCGGACCGTTTTTTGCAGGCCGGTGGCATGCGCGGACGCCAGTTGCAGGTGCTGGTCGAAGGCACCTACTATATCAACCGGCTGTTCGCCACCGTGGAAATGATCTCCAAGACGGTGATCGAAGTGGGCACGGTGGGCGTGGTCGTTTTTTACAGCGGTGAAGTCGGCGAGGATCTCTCGGGCACTGAATACCGGCATGGTGAGCTGGTGAAAAAGGGCAACCGGGGCGTGTGGAGCGAGCCGCTGATGCCCGGCAAGTATGCTTTCAACACCTATGCCGGAAAGGTGATCACCGTGCCGACCACCAACATCATTCTCAAATGGATTCGCAGCGAGGTGGGTTCGCACCACTATGACGAAAACCTGAGCGAAGTCTCACTGATCACCAAGGACGCCTTTGAGCCATCGCTGCCGCTGTCGGTAGTCATTCACATTGACTATCAGAAAGCGCCGTTGGTGATTCAACGTTTCGGTGACGTCAAACGGCTGGTGGAACAAACGCTCGACCCGATGGTGGCCGCCTATTTCAAGAACATCGGCCAGACGCGCACGCTCATTCAACTGATCCAGGAGCGCAGCAACATCCAAAAGATCTCGAGCATGGAAATGAAGGAAAGGTTTGAGCACTATAACCTGGAACTGGAAGAGGTGCTGATCGGCACGCCCGCATCGACAAGCGGCGACAAGCAGATCGAGATCATCCTGAACCAGTTGCGTTCTCGCCAGATTGCTGTCGAGCAGGTCGAGACCTATGGACGGCAGGAAATGGCGGCGACCAAAGAACGTGAACTGCGCGAAGCCGAAGCGCGCGCCCGGCAGCAGCAGCAGATCACTGAATCCGAGTTGGACATCACCGTGCAGACCAACCAGGGCAAGGCCGAATACCAGCGCGCTCTGCAACAGGCAGCGCAGATCCGCGCTCTGGCCGAAGCCGAGGCCGAAAAGGTGGCTCGCATCGGTATTGGTCAGGCCATCGCCACCGAGGAACAGGTCAAGGCCTACGGCGGCCCGCAGTTCCAGGTGACCCAGCAGGTGATGAACCGCTTTGCCGAAGCGATCCAGCAGTCCGGGGTGGATGTGGTGCCGCGCGTGGTGGTCGGCGGCGGTGGGACCGACGGTGGGGTTGGCACCAGCAGCATTATGGAAGGGCTGCTGACTATGCTGCTCTCTGAACGGCTGGGGCTGCAAGTCGCCGCGGCGCGAGATGAGGCAGCGCACACGCCAGAGGCTGAGGCCCTGCGCGTCCAGATCCGCCAGAGCATCCAAAAGACCGGATCGGATGCTACTCCGCCCGTGAACGGCTGATCGATCGCGGCAGCGCTATTTACACAACACTGAAATTTTCTGCTCCCATCGTCTCCATACTGAACGTGGAGACGATGGGCTGGAGGGTGAACGATGAACTCGCGTGAACGTGTGCAACTGGCCTTGAATCACCGCGAACCCGACTGCGTGCCGCTCGACTTGGGGGCCAGCGCGGTGACCGGCATGCACGTCAGCGCGGTCTATGCGCTGCGCCAGGCGCTCGGTCTGGATGCGCCCGGCACGCCGGTCAAGGTGGTCGAGCCGTATCAGATGCTGGGCGAGATCGCTCCCGATTTGATGCAGGCATTGGGCGTCGACGTGATCGGCCTGGGCAGTGAAAAGACGTTGTTTGGGTTCAAGAACGAAGGTTGGAAACCCTGGCATACCTTTGACGGCACGCCGGTGTTGGTGCCGGAAGGGTTCAACATCGACCCCGAACCTAACGGCGACATCTTGATGTACCCGGAAGGCGACAAGTCGGCTCCGCCCAGCGGGCGCATGCCCAACGATGGCTGGTACTTTGACACCATCGTCCGCCAACCGCCGGTAGACGACGATCATTTGAACGTCGAGGACAACCTACAAGAATTTGGGCCGATCAGCGATGCCGATCTGGACCATTTTCGCCGCGAGGCTGAACGTCTTTATACAAAGACTGACAAATCAATCCTCGCCAATTTCGGCGGCACTGCCTTTGGCGATATTGCCCTGGTGCCCGCGCCCTGGCTCAAATACCCCAAGGGCATCCGCGACATCGAAGAGTGGTACGTCAGCACGGCCCTGCGCCGCCCTTACGTCTATCGCGTCTTTGAGCGGCAGTGCGAGATCGGCCTGGCCAACCTGGAGAAAATTCACCGCGTCGTCGGCGAGCGGGTGGCGGCGGTGTTCATCACCGGCACCGACTTTGGCACCCAACGCGGGCCGTTCATATCCAGGCAGGCCTACCGCGATCTGTATCTGCCCTTCCACAAGGCGGTCAACGACTGGGTGCACGCCCATACCTCCTGGAAAACGTTTATCCACTCGTGCGGCTCGGTGGTCGATCTGATCCCCGATTTCATTGAGGCCGGGTTTGACATCCTCAACCCGGTGCAGTGCTCGGCAGAGGGGATGGACGCAGCGGAACTCAAGCGGCAGTTTGGCAACCGGATTACCTTCTGGGGCGGCGGGGTGGACACGCAGCAGACGCTGCCCTTTGGCACGCCGGAGCAGGTGCGTGCCGAGGTGCGCGAGCGGGTGCAGATTTTCGCCCCCGGCGGCGGGTTCGTGTTCAACACCGTCCACAACGTCCAGGCGCAGACGCCAGTGGAAAACCTTGTCGCGCTGTATGAGGCGGTGCGGGAGTTTGGGCGGTATCCGCTGGAGTAGTGGAAGGTGACGGCGAGAAAAAAGGTTATAGGATTTACGCACTGTTGGACCGGTTTTGTATGAAAGGGAGCACAGTGACCAAAAAGCGCCATATCCGACAACAATTCACAGTACCAGACGATGAACTGAACGAGATTCAAGTTGTCGAATACGACATTACCACAGAGCCGATCTTGGATCGAGAGTATCGCAAGTTGCCCCATTCGGTGCAGGATGCGTTTGAACGGTTGCACTATGAAGCGCAGTCCCAGCCGAAAAAAGCGATCCCTGAGCTATTGGAATGGATCTAAAAATATCCCAACATTCCACTTTTATACAATTATCTCAGTGTGGCTTATTCGGCGACGGGGCAACGCAAAAAGATGGAAGCCACGATTTTGGAAAATTATCGCCGCAATCCCGACTATTTGTTTGCGCGCCTGAACTATGCCGAGTTGTTCCTGCGACGGGGTGACTATGAGCGCGTGGCCGAGATACTGGAGCACAAATTCGATCTCAAGTTGCTTTATCCCCGACGCAATCGCTTTCACGTCTCCGAGGTGTCCAATTTCATAGGTTTGGTCGGCCTCTATTGGCCCGGCGCTTGCGGCAGAGGTTAAGAGCGGGGGCCTGGCGCCGCTGGCTGCGCAGGTTCGTCAGGCGTTTGCGACGTGCTTTTCTTCCACTTGGCTCCTGATTCGGAAAGTCGCATAGCGCGTTTCACACAGTAAAAGGATGATTAGCGATGAATGATGGCATTACCCATTGGCAATTCCCCGACCCCCCCCGCGTCCTCGACCTGCGCCGCCGCGTGCGCGAAGCGATGAAGCGCACCGGCATGGCCTGGGAAGGTTGTCCGACGCGCATTGACGACTGGTTGATGAGCGAGCCGCTGCCGGTGCGCAAGGCGCGGGCGATGGCGCTCAAGCTGGCCCACATGCCGGTTGACCTGTGGGAGGGGCAGTTGTTCGCCGGCTCGATGGCGCTGGAAGAGCCGCGCCTGCACGCCGAGCGCGGCTTTCCCCAGTACGCCACCGAGGAAGAAATCGACGCGGCCGCGGCGCGCGGATTGAGCATCCATTCCGTGTTCGGCCACATCGTCCCCGATTACCCCAAACTCCTCCGCGTGGGGCTGAACGGCATCCACCAGGAGGCCGTAGCGCAGCGCCAATATGTGCAAAATGATGCAGAAACCGCCTTTCTCGACTCGGTCGTCGTCGCCCTCGATGGGGTGATCGCCTTTGCAGATCGTCTCGCTGATCGCTGCGAGCAGGAAGCAGATCGGCGGTCAGCCGTCGGTGGTCAGCCGTCCGCCGAGCGTATTGCCGAGTTGCGTCAAATGGCTGCCAACCTGCGTCAGGCGCCCGTCGGCCCGGCGCAGACCTTTTGGCAGGCCTTGCAATCGGTCTGGCTGCTGCACATGATCTTTCACAGCACGATGAATGGCAATGCGATGGGCCGGCTCGATCAGTATGTCTGGCCTTACCTGCAAGCCGACCTGGAGGCCGGGCGGTTGACGCTAGAGCAGGCCGCCGAGCTGGTGGACTGTTTCTGTCTCAAGTTCAATGAACGAGCGCAAACTGCTGAAGAACAGCGTTCTGAATCGAGGACGGTGGAGCAAAGCAGTTCGCGCCAGCGCACACGGCACACCTCTTCCTCGCAACTGGGCACCCAGCGCGACAATCTCGACGCGACCAACCACTGGCTGCAGAACATCGTCATCGGCGGGCTGACGCCGGAAGGCGCAGATGGCACCAATCTGCTTTCGGCGCTGCTCCTGGACAGCTATCGAAAAAACAAGATGACCAATCCCTTGCTTGCCGTGCGCCTGCACAGAGCCTCGCCAGACGCGCTGGTCAGGCAGGTCTGCGAAGCACTCAAGGAGGGCGGCGGCATGCCGGCCATGTTCAACGATGAGATGATCGTCCCTTCGCTGGAACGCATCGGCATCCCTACGCCCGACGCGCGCGATTACACCAACGACGGCTGTTGGGAGGTCATCATCCCAGGCCGCACCGATTTCAAATTCCAGCGCATCAGCGTGATGCTGCCGCTCGAGTGGGTCTTTAGTCGTGGCGTCACCCGCCTGACCGGTGAGACCGGAGGGCTGGACACCGGCGATCCACGACAATGGACGAGCTACGACGATGTCTGGCGTGCGTTTGTAGTCCAACTGGATGCGGTGATCGAACGGGTGGTGAAGCAGGTGATCGAAGCGGTGGACGAACGATCTACAATTGCACCGGTGCCACTGCTCAGCGCGCTGATTGACGGAGCGATCCAGTCACGGCGCGATATGACTGCCGGTGGGGCCAGATACCGCACCTATGGCATGCTGGCTGAGAGCGCCGCGCACGCCATCGACTCGCTCACCGCAATCAAGACCGTGGTTTTTGAGAAAAAGCAAGCGTCTATGGCCGAGTTATGCGATGCCCTGGATGCCGATTTTGTGGGTTACGAATCCTTGCGTGCCCAACTCGCTGCTGCGCCCAAGTACGGCAACGACGATGAGCATGCCGACTGCATAGGACGCGAGTTGATTCGAGTCTTTACGCAAATCGTCGAAAAATACGCCCGGCAGTGCCAGGATATTATCAAATTCCCCTGCGGCGTGGGCACATTTTCCTGGTATGTTGGCATCGGTGAGGGGCTGGGTGCGTCGCCCGACGGGCGGCGCGCCAGCGAGCCGGTTTCGTCCAACTTTTCGCCGGCCCTGGGCCGCGACCTGAGCGGCATCCCCGGCGCGATTCTGTCGTATAGCAAAATGCAGAATTACAACCTACCCGCCGGCAGCCCGCTCGATCTGCGCCTGGCCAAACGGCTGGTATTGGGCGAGGAAGGCACGAATCGCCTGGCCGGGCTGGTGCGCGCGTTTGTGGAAACTGGCGGGGCGATGATAACGCTGACTGTCGCCGACACCGAGGAACTGCGCACGGCCCAACGCGAGCCGGACAAATACGAGTCGCTGCGCGTGCGCATGGGCGGCTGGTGCGCCTATTTCACTATGCTCAGCCGCGAACAGCAGGAGCATCATATTCGGCGGCAGGAGGGGAAAAGCTAGATGGCGGCAATGCCTCGTATTGCTGGGTGGTTGAGTGGTTTGCAGATTTCCTTTATTTATATATTTTCGAGATTTTATGACAATGAATGACATTCAAGGTTTAATTTTTGACATTGATACGTTTGCCGTCCATGACGGACCGGGCATCCGTATGGCTGTGTATTTGAAGGGCTGTCCGCTGCGCTGTCGGTGGTGTCACAGCCCGGAATCACAGCGCGCTGAGCCGGAGTTGATTTTTGTCCGTGACCGCTGCGCTTTGTGTGGCGCGTGCGTTGAGGTTTGCCCACAAGGGGTGCATCATGTTGACGAGCAGGGACACACTCTGGTGCGAGGCAACTGCGTTGCCTGTGGCGCGTGCGTTAGCGCATGTCCTTCTGCTGCACTGTCTATCAAGGGGTACTCGGCTGCGGCGTCGGATATTGTCGCCAGGGCGGTGCGCATGAAGCCTTTTTTCGACCATTCTGGCGGCGGGATCACTTTGAGCGGCGGTGAGGCAACGGTACAGCCCGATTTTGCTGCGGCGGTGCTGGCGGGTTGCCGGGCGGCGGGCATCTACACGGCGATCGAAACCTGCGGCGCGTGCAGTTGGGAACGGTTGGAAAAGCTTTTGCCCCATACCGACCTGGTGCTGTATGATCTCAAGTTGGCAGATGAGGAACAGCATCGCTGCTGGGCAGGGGCAAGCAACCGGCAGATCATCGATAATTTGCGACGATTGGGGGGCGGACCTACGGGTCTACCCCTACGGCGGGTGCAAATTCGTGTACCGCTGATCCCCGGCATCACTGACACGGAAGATAACTTGCGCGGCATTTTTGCCCTGCTGCGCGAGGTCGGATTGCCGCATGTCGCACTGCTGCCCTACAATCCCTCGGCCGGAGCCAAATACGAGTGGCTGGATCGGCCCTACGACATCCAGGCCGAGCCGCAGGGCAGGAAACTGTTGGACCGGTTTGTGAGCCTGGCTGAAGAAATGGGCATCGAGGCAGTGATTGATTAACGTGAAGCGTGAAGAGTAGGTACGAAGCATTACGTTTCATGCATCACGCATTATGAAAGGGAGAAACAACCATGCAGATCAAATCGATCGAAACCTTTGCCACCCGCAACATTGCCCTTGTCCGCGTGCGCACCGACGATTCCGCTGGGTACAGCGGAGGCGCGGAGGGGTGGGGGCAACTTTCGCCGTTCAACGCTGACATTTCGGCGACGGTGATGCACCGCCAGGTCGCTCCGCACGCGCTGGGCGCCGACCCGTTTGATCTGGACGGGTTGGCCGATCGCATCATCGAAGCCGAGTACAAGTTCCCCGGCTCGTACGTTTGCCGGGCGCTGGTGGGATTGGACACCGCGCTGTGGGACCTGCGCGGCAAATTGGAAGGCAAATCGGTGTGCGCGCTGCTGGGCGGCACGCCGCGCCCGTTTCCGGTCTACGGATCGAGCATGCGCCGTGACATTACGCCGGAGGACGAGGCAGCGCGCCTGGCGATGCTCAGAGACAAATATGGATATCGGGCATTCAAGGTTCGCATCGGCTCGGTGTGCGGGCATGACCAAGATCAGTGGCCCGGCCGCACCGAAGCCTTGATCCCGGCCGTGCGCGAGTCGGTGGGCGACGACGTGACCCTCCTGGCCGACGGCAACAGTTGCTATACCGCGGCCAAAGCGATCGAGATGGGGCGGCTGCTGGAGGCACACCGGTTCGGCCATTTTGAGGAGCCGTGCCCGTACTGGAAGTTGGAATGGACGGCCGAGGTCGCCAGGGCGCTGGACATCCCGGTGGCCGGCGGCGAGCAGGACTATGACCTGGAGCAGTGGAAGCGCATGATCGACATGCACGCCGTGGACATTGCTCAGCCCGACATCTGCTACATCGGCGGGTTGACCCGTGCTTTGCGTGTAGCCAAAATGGCCCAGGAAGCCGGGCTGCTTTGTGTGCCGCACTCAGCCAACGTCTCGCTGGTCACGGTGTTCACCTTGCACATGATGGGCGCGATTCCCAACGCCGGGCCGCACGTCGAATTTTCGATCGAGCCGACCGGTTGGGCCGACGGCATCTACACACCAGCTCTGGAGGTAGTGGATGGCAAAGTAATGATCCCTGCCGGGCCGGGCTGGGGCGTAGAGATCAACCCGGCGTGGTTGGAAAAGGCGGGATATCAAAAAAGTCAAGTGTGAACATTATGCCCGGGCAGGTGAGCACATTAACCTGAAACACGCGCTAATAGTGTGTTATCACCTTGGTGCCTGCCGGCGCCCAGTTAAAAATCCACTGCGCGTCGGCGGTGGCCATGTTCACGCAGCCGTGGCTCATCGGCGTGCCGAAATTGTTGTGCCAATACGTGCCGTGAATGCCATAACCACGATAAAAATACATCACATAGGGCACGTTGGGCAGGTAGTAACCGGGGCCGCTCATCGGCGCGGAGGTATATTTGACGTAAATTTTGAATGTGCCGACCACAGTTGGTGTCCAGCGGGTGCCGGTGGATACACGCGCGCTCAAAACGGCGGTTTGACCTTCGTAAGCGGTGAGAGTTTGGGTGGACAGATTCACGTCGATCCACTTTTCTGTGCCAGAAGGCTGTGTCGCGGGTTGCGGAGCCGGATTCGACGGCGTGGTCGGTGTCGTCGATACCCCGGAAATGGCCAATTTTTGCCCTACATAGACCCACGAATTCCAGGTCAGGCCGTTTCTGGCCGCCAGTTGGCTCACCGAAATGCCGTAGCGTCGTGCGATGCCGATCAACGTGTCGCCGGGGCGAACGACGTACACATCGCTTGTGGTTGTTGGCGTGGGTGATGCGGGTTGGGCGGGCGTCGGAGTTGTTCCTGAGGTGCCGGGAATGATCAATCGCTGCCCGGTGTACACCCAGGCGTTGACGCGCAGCCCGTTCGCTGCCGCTAACTGGCTCACATTGACTCCATACCGTGCAGCGATGCCAGTCAGCGTATCGCCCCAACGGACGATATACGCATTTCCGGTTGATGGGGCAGCGGGAGCTGGAGCCGGGACAGAACTGGGAATGGTCAAATTTTGCCCCACATAGACCCACGAGTTCCAGCGCAGGCCATTCGCAGCGGCAAGTTGGCTGATGCTGATCCCATATCGCGCGGCGATGCCGGTCAGTGTGTCACCGGGACGGACGGTATACGTGCTGCCCTGGGCATACGCAGGGCTGGCAGTCAGCGAAGCCAGGAGCAGAAACGCAATCCCCAATGAGACAAGTAATTTTCGCATATAAACCTCCCGTGGTTGAATTCTGTTCTCAGTGTACTCAGAATGGGGTTGCGTTTCAAGAGGCAATCGTGTTACAAAACGTTGTATTAAAAAAGTTGATAGCATGATTCAGAGAGGAGTGTGGTACTCGCTGAAGCCTGTTGAGAAAGGAATTGGCGGGATGCTCAAAAGAATGTGGCTGTATTTTTCGACGTCCACTGCTGATCGACTTTTAGCACGGCAGTCATCCATTGCGCCGACTTGAGGGCCATATCTGCTTCGGCCTGTCCGATCTGATCGACGTTGCCCGTTGCGATGGCCGTCAGCAGGCGGTCGACATCGCATTGCTCGATGCCCGGATACCTGACGACCAGCATACTCACAAGCATCTGTTCGAGTTCGCAGGTCAGCAAATGATCGAGATCAAAGGGTTCGCGTTCTGTGCAGGATGCTTCTTCCAGATCCACGGCCTTCTCCTCAGTTGCTTTTGGACGTGACTCGGCATCTACAAGCGGATGCTGTCTGCCTGCAGATGCTAAATGGGCGGTGACAGGATGTAAATGACTGTTCGGGTGCTATTATACCATAAAACCCTATCTATTCAAGTTCATTCTTCTTCGGCGAACTGCACTTGAGGTTCTTGCTGCGGCGTGCGCATCCAAAAGGTCAGCACCAGGGCGATGACAACGACAACCACGCCGGACAAGAACGTGGTCTGCGAGCCAATCGCCTCCCACAACAGCCCGCCGGTGACAGGCACCACCACCGCAGCGATGTGATTGATGGCCTGCCCCAGCGACACGTTGGGCGTGATCTCGTCGGGACTGACGGCGATCTTTTGAAAATAGGACTCGATGGCCAGGTTAAAGCCCAGCGAGATGCGGTCGATCACAAACAACACCAGCAAGATCACCAACGCCGGGGTCAGCGTTAGCGCGGGCATCAACTTCCAGCTGCCCAGGTTCAGGGCTGCGATCTGATATCCGGGCGTTTGCAATGCGCCGATAAGCGGAATAAAGGCGTAGACGAGGAAAATGAGGATAGTCAGGATGTAATCGAGAATCAGGATGTTTTTTTCACCGAAACGAGCGACGATGCTGCCAAAGGCCTGATGGGTATAAGTGGCGAGCAGGTTGTTGAGCAAAAAGAGGGCAGTGATCACCTGCGGGTTGACGCGGTAGGTGCTGACCAGCATAAAGATGGCAAAGGTGGTCGAGATGTGGCGGCGGCTGCCCATCAGGAATTGCAGCGCGTAATAGAGCCAGTAGCAGCGGCGCAGCTTGACACGCCGCTGCTGGCGCTCGATCTGCATGGGCTGCTTTTGAAAAGGCAGTAAAATCAGTCCGCCAACCACCACACTAATGCCAAGTCCCAAAAAGAGTGTGCGATAGCCCCATGTGCCCAGCGTGCCGAAAATGATCAGTGTACTGATCAGCGAGGCCACCGCACCCAGGCTGTTCATTCGCCCTAACGCTTTGGGGCCATCCTGGGTCTTGACCAGCATCAACAGCGCGGAGGCATTGCTGGAATAGAAAAAGTGAAAGCCGAAACTCATAAGCAGGGTGATCAGAGTGAGGTCCCAAAAGCGACGGGTAAAGGCGGTCAGCAGGACGCCCACTCCCATCACGAGCATCGAAAGGCCCGAGATGCGCATTTCGGCCAGGAACAGAGCCAAGACGCCAACCAAAAAGCCCAACAGGCCGGGAATCTCGCGGATCGACTGGATCGCGCCCATCTGATCGGCGCGGATGCCGATCTCTTCAACGGCAAAGTTGTTAAAGATCGGCTCCCACAGGCCAAAACCCAGGGTCATGAAAAAGTTGGTGATAAAAATGACCAGGATCGCAGTGCGGATTTGACGCATTGAATTCTCCAGTTTAAAATATTTGTCACAATATGTGATATTTTTTGAAACGTGAAACGTAAAACATAGGCGTGACGTTTTCACGTGCTAGGGCACGATCACTGTCCGCACCTCGCCGCGAAATTCGTCCAGCGCGTCAAGCACGGCGTTGATCGCTTCCGCGTCGAGCGGGGCGGTTTGGGTGACGACGTGCTCCAGGTTCAGCCAGCCCCGGCGCGCCCATTCCAGAACGGTGGGCAGTTCGCTGATCAGGTGATCGGACGCGCCAATGATCTCGGCCTCTTTGCCCAACACCTCGGTATAGACCTCGATTTCAAGCGGTTTTCTGCCAATGCCTACCATCACCGCGCGGCCCTGGATGCCCAAACACTGCACGGCTTGCTTCATTGTCTGCGGCAGGCCGATCAACTCTAGCGCCACGTCGACGCCATGACCGCCGGTCAGTCGCCGAATCTGGGCAGCGGCGTCGCCTTGGGTGGCATCGACCGGGATCGCGCCGTAACGGGCCGCCGTCGACAGCTTGCCATGGTTGATGTCGATGGCATAGATGTCGAGCGCACCCATTGCCTTGGCCAACTGGATCGCCGACATACCCAATCCGCCTGCGCCAAAGATGGCAACGCGCTCGCCGGCCTGCAAGCGCCCCTTTTTGAGGGCGTGATACGAGGTCGCGGTGGAGCACATCATGACCGCGCCGTGCTCGAAACTCACTTCGACGGGCAGTGTCACCAGGCTGCGCGCCGGGACGAGGATGTATTCGGCGTAACCGCCGTGGCGATGCTTGCCGATCATCTCGCCGGCGATGCAAAACTGCTCCTGGCCGCGCGTGCAGTGCGGACACACACCGCAAGTCGCCATGTAATGGACGCACACTCGGTCGCCGGGCCGGAATGTGCTCACCTGGTCGCCGACCTGCTCGACCACGCCGGCAACCTCGTGGCCCAGGGTGAGCGGGGCAAAGGCCACCGGCGATGTGCCGGCGCGATAGTGCGCGTCGGAATGGCAAATGCCGGCCGCTTGGACGCGTACCAGCGCGTCGGCGGGGCCGGGTTGGGGTGTGGGAACATTGCGATCTTGCAGTGGCTTTCCGATTTCGATCAGTTGTACGGCTTGCATAAATATGCCTCCTCTAGCGATGTGCGTTGCCGCCTGATGTTAGCATAATTTCAAAAAAAAGAAAACCCCCGCCGAGTCAGAGCGGGGGTTCAAGAGGAGGGAAAAGTGAGCAGACATCAGTCGATGTTTTCACTCGCCCATATACATTGAGAGCGCGGGCAGGCACTCCACAAAGCCTACAGGTAGAGAAACTGGTTGAGCAATTTTTGGCTGGAGCGATCCAGCGCGCCGATGTCGGGAATCTCGTAGCGGGCCTGGTTCACGTCGATCATCAGCCAGTGCGCCGGGCCGATCTCGCGCGCATAGTTGATCACGCTGTTGCGCATCACAAATTCTTTGGGACCCTTGTCGGTCTCCACCGTCCAATACAAAAAGCCCAGCTCCTCTTTGATTTTGAGGATGCGCTGGATGCGCGGCACAAAGTAGAGCAGGCCCAACTCGGCGGCGACCGCTTCCCGGTCGGCGGGCGCGAGCTGCGTCCAGTCTTCGAGGATGCCGATTTCGGGCTGCTCCTCGTCGCGGGCGTCGCGCACGGACAGGAAAACGGATTCGTCGGACACCGGAAAGCAGGATCGCAGCACCACACGGGGAAACTGCTGCTGCCACTCCGGCGCGTCGCCGTCCAGGGTCATGCTCAACGTGTCGCCCTGGCGCTCAAAATGGGTGCGCGCCGGGTCAAAGTAGACGACGTGAAATGATTTGTTTGGTTTGATCTCTATGGCTTGAGTCATTTTTGTTTCTTTTCCTGTTCGACTGCCGATGGCCGACCGCCGTCTGCGGTCAGTGGTCAGTGGTCGGTTGTCGGCGGTCAGAGCGCAGCTACGCCGTCGAGGCTGGCCAGTTGGGTTTGCATTTGCACCAGTTGGTAGAACGATCCCTTGTTGTCCATCAACTGCTTGGGCGGGCCTTGCTCTTCCAGCCGCCCGTGGTTGATCACCAAAATTCGGTTCGCATTATAGAGCGTCGACAGGCGGTGGGCGATGGCGATGGTGGTGCGCCCTTTGACCAGTTCGGTAAGTGCTTCCTGAATCTGCCGTTCGGTTTCGGTGTCCACCGATGAAGTGGCTTCGTCGAGGATCAGGATGCGCGGGTTGTGCAAGATGGCACGGGCGATCGAGATGCGCTGCCGCTCGCCGCCGGATAGCCCCGCGCCACCCTCGCCGACGATGGTGTCATAGCTTTCCGGCAGGCGGGTGATAAAATCGTGTGCATTGGCCGCCTTGGCCGCGCGGACGATCTCGGCGCGAGTGGCGTCGGGCTTGCCGTAGGCGATGTTTTCAGCCAGCGTGCCGTGGAACAAAAATGGCGTCTGCAAGACCATGCCCACCTGCTTGCGGATTTCTTCCATTGACAGTTCGCGGATATCGATTCCATCAATGCGCACCGCGCCTTTGGTCACGTCGTAAAAGCGGCACAGCAGGTTGACCAGCGTGGTTTTGCCCGCGCCGCTGTGCCCGAC
>JAFGEY010000032.1 GCA_016931365.1 Anaerolineae bacterium | reverse complement strand
TCCCTTCTACCAAGACCTTGTCGCCGGATTGTAATGGGCCGCGCTCCTGAAACTCGGACACCTCGGCCTTGAACGGAAATCGCAAAACCTGGCCAAGATGGGCTTCCCAGGCTCTAGATGCTGATCGTCTCATCTGACCTTTTGAATGCGCAGCGCGATCTGGGGCTTGCCGGGCAAGGGAATGCGGCATCGGCCACTGAACGCGCCTTCCAGCGGCGTGATGGTCATCTCCCAGGTGTCGATCACCTCGACCGTGAATTGGGCATCCTCGGGCAGTGGGATATCTTTGTATGCCGGTTGCGACAGCCCGAAATAGAACAGGTAATACTCGCCCTCTTGGCCGCCGCCGACCAGGTTCCAGTTGGTCGAAATGGGCCGGATGGCGTCGAGGCCGCTCTCCTCGACGATGCGACGCAAAAAGGCGATCCGCGCCGGGCTTTCGCCGTGCAAAACGCCGCCCTTGGACCACCACAAAATGTCATCGGGGTGGACGTATGTTTCGCCGTGGCCGACATAGCCGCCGCGCACCATCCCCTCCCAGAAATTGTGCACCATCTGCCGGGCGGTGATGTTGCCCCAGTTGTTGTGGATGTTGCCCTCGTAGCGGCACTCGTCGTCGACCACCGGCTTTTTGACCTCGTCGCGCCACTGCGTGACCATCGACAAATCCGGGCGCTGGATGCTCTGGTGCGTCACCCACGGCTTGCTGTGGTCGTAAAACTCGCGGCAGTTATGCACGCCGCGCATGTGCCCGTAAGGGTCGGATTCCTGCACGATGCGGAAAAAACGATCCCAATCTTGCATCGTTTTGGCCTTCATCAGGTCGTATTCGTTGGCCATCGACCACCAGATGTTGCGACAGGCGGCCAGCCGGGCGACGACATAGCGCAGGTAACGGTCGTCGGTTTCGGCATCCATCGTGGCAAAACCCCAGCGGTCGTAGGGATGAAAGAGGATCAGGTCGGCTTCGATGCCCAGGTCGCGCAAGTTGCCGACGCGCTTTTCCAGATGGCGGAAAAATGCGGGGTTGAAGCGGGTGAAATCCCAGCCCGCCTCTAGCGAGCCCTCAAACGGGTAATAAGGCGGCTCGTTATGGTTGAACTCATAGTGCTTGGGAAAAACGCACATGCGCAGCTTGTTGAACGGCGATGCCTTGAGCGTCGCCAACGTCTGTTCTTCCAACGCATCGCCCTGGTGATTCCACACGTAACACGTCGTGCCGAAAGAAAAATGCGGCGTGCCATCCTCGTAAATCAGATAATAGGTGTCGTGGACGCGCACCGGGCCGTGGTTGCCCGCCGGGCCGTGGTTGCCCGCCGGGCCGTGGTTGCCCGCCGGCGCGACGCAGGCGAACGAGCCACTCTTGCCATCGAGTTCGGGCGCGTTGCTGCGCGTGGTATAGCGCCACTCCCCTTCCGTGTCCGGCATCAGGCGCACGCGGTAGATGCCGTCGCCGTCGTAAAAGCCATCCACGTCTATGGTGCGGTGCTTGTGTGTGAACTGCGCGCCGAACTGAACGTCAGTGAAGGGATTTCCGGCCTGCGGCCCTCGCCGGCTGACCTCCAAAATGTCCCACCGTTCGATGCGGCTTTGATTGTGTTGTGTGTTCACGATGTCGTCCTCCTTGTCAAATCAACAAAGACCCTAAAGGTTTGGCGAAACCTTTAGGGTCTTTTATGGTCAGCGGGCAGCCAGCGCCTCAGTCAAACCACTCACGTATTCTGCCCCGACCGGCACGGTGAGGCCCGAACCCTTGAAATCGTCGCCCACCGGCTCGACGCGCCCACCCAGGCGTTCGCCTAAAAAGGCTTCGGCGATGGCGTTGAACGACAGATTGTTCTCCGGCCGGGCAAAGCCGTGTCCTTCGTCTGGGTACAATACATAGGTCACGGGGATGTTCTTTTCCTGCATCGCCGCCACGATCTGATCCGACTCGGCCTGCTTGACCCGCGCGTCGTTCGCACCCTGGCCGATCAACAGCGGCTTGCAAATGTGGTCGGCATAGGTCAGCGGCGAGCGCGACTTGAGGAATTCGCGTCCTTCCTCGGTGCGGAAATCGCCTACCCGGTTAGTGAGCATTTCAATCACCGGCTTCCAATACGACGGAACCGATTCAAAGAAAGTGACAAGATCGGATACTCCGAAAATATCTACACCACAGGCAAAAACATCAGGCGTAAAGGTCAAGCCGGCCAGCGTGGCATAGCCGCCGTAGCTGCCGCCCATGATCGCCACGCGCCGCGGATCGGCGATGCCCTTTTCCACCGCCCAGTTCACCGCGTCGATCAGGTCGTCGTGCATTTTCGCGCCCCACTCGCGGTTTCCGGCGTTGGCAAATGCCTTGCCAAACCCGGTCGAGGCGCGGAAATTGACGCTGAGCACGGCATAGCCCCGGTTGGCCAGCCATTGATGCCAGCCGTCGTAGCCCCAACCATCGCGCCCCCACGGGCCGCCGTGTACAAACAACACCAGGGGGGGCGGCGCATCGGCCTGCATGCCGATCGAACTGAACTCATCATCGTCACCGTTCGGCGGCATGGTGTAATAGCAGACCAGGTTTAGCCCATCGCGCGACTTGATCACCGCCGAGTGCATTTTAGCCAACGGCAATCCATCAAGTGCCGCGCGGTCGGTGAACATAAAGTGCGCCTGTTTGGTCTTGCGCTCGTACAAATAATAGCGCCGCGGCCCGTCATCGAGCACAAAAGCGACGATCCACCATTTATCGTCAAGGGTGCGGCTGACCACTTGTACGTCGCCCGGCGACACCGAACGCAGATGGGCCAGGTCATCGGCCATTGCATCGTCGATCACCTGCCAGTGCTTGCGTTCATAGTTGAATGCCACCGCCTGAACCGTCTTTTCGGTAGGATGGATCATCACATCATCCAGGTCGGCCAGCGCGTTTTCGGCCAGCACGGTCGGTACGCAGGTTTCCAGGTCAAGCGCCGCCAACGCCGAAGTGTTTCGCCCCCGGCTGTCGGCCATGTACAAGGTGCGGCCGGATCTGTCAAAGCCGATCGGATTGGTGGTCAGCGCGTCTTCCATTTCGATCTGGATCGCTGGCTCCCAGCCGCCGTCAACGGGTTTGAGGATTTCCTGGCCGCCTTCGGGCGTGGTGCGTATGCCAAGACGGACTTGCAATTCATCGTCGGTCACAAAGCCGACAAAGCCCGGGTTTTCCTGCAGCAGCGCGCGCTTGCCCGTCCGCAGATCGAGCGCATAGATGTCGTGCAGAGTCACGTCGCGATCGTTGAGGCCGATCAAGATTTTGTGCGGGAATTTGGGGCTGAGATGCTGGATGCGCGCCTGCACGCCTTCCAGCGGGGTCAAATCGGCGACGTCGCCGTCATCCAGATCGACGCCGTACAAACGCCACTTTTCGTCGCCGCCCTGATCCTGGATGTAAAGGATGTGCCTGTTCGTGTAGGCCCAGGCATAAAAACGGATGCCCCGCCCGGCGTCGTGAGTGACCGGCCTGGCCGCATCGACGTCGTCCGTAGGCCCCACCCAGACGTTGAGCACCCCGTCAACCGGGGCGAGATAAGCAATGTTAGCGCCGTCCGGCGAGAGTTGAACCTGGGTCTTGTCGGGGTTGTCAAAAAACACGCGCCGCGGAATGAGCGGAATCGTTAGAGGTCTCATTTTTCCATCCTTCTCTTTGTCACCAAACTCACAACTCCAATTATACACCACCCGAGCGTTGGCGGCAATGCGGGTTTCACAGTCCTGGTGTATAATACGCCAAACACCGTTGTATGCTGATTTTGAAAGGAAACAAGATGAATTACGACGCCGTATTTCGCTCCCGTCGCAGCAACGTTCTCGCCACCCGTGGGATGGTCGCTGCCAGCCAGCCTCTTGCCGCCAACGCCGGGCTGGACATGCTCAAGGCCGGCGGCACTGCCGCCGACGCCGCCGTCGCCGTCTCGGCGATGTTGGGCGTGGTCGAACCGATGTCGACCGGCATCGGCGGCGACCTGTTCGCGCTGTACTGGGACGCCAAAACCAGGACCGTGTCCGCGCTCAATGCATCGGGCCGCGCGGCCTCGGCAGCTTCGATTGACGAATTGAAACGCCTTGGCTACACACAAATGCCCCATTACACCGGGCACGCGGTCAGCGTGCCGGGCACCGTCGCCGGGTGGAGCGACCTGCTCGCGCGGCACGGCCGCATGTCCCTCGCCAACGTGCTCCAGCCGGCGATCTGGCACGCCGAAAACGGCTTCCCGGTCTCAGAGCTGATCGCCCGCGGCTGGGCGCACGAAGCGCCCAAACTGCTCCGCGCGCCGGAATGGCACGGCGGCGATCTCGACGATGGCCCCGCGCAGCCCAGCGGCAACGAACTGCTGATCGACGGGCGCGGCCCCCGCCCCGGCGAGTTGATGCGCCTGCCGGCGATGGCCGGGACGCTGCGCGGCATTGCCGCCGAGGGGCGGGATTACATCTACCGGGGCGAGTTTGCGCGCCAATTGAGCGCCCACGTGCAGCGCTACGGCGGCTGGATCACGCCGGATGATATGGCCGCCCACACCAGCACCTGGGAAACGCCGATCGGCGGGCCGTATCGCGGCGTCACGCTGTACGAATGCCCGCCCAACGGGCAGGGCCTGGCCGCCGTCATCGCCGCCAACCTGGCCAATGGCTTTGACCTGGGGGCGATGAGCGAGGCCGACCGCCTGCACACCCTGGTCGAGTGCATGCGCCTGGCCTTTGCCGACGCCCGGCAGTGGGTGTGCGACATTCATCAGGTCGATATCCCGCTGGCCGAACTGTGCGGCGCTGCATACGCCGACCGCCGCCGCCCGCTGATCGACCTTCGCCACGCCGCGCCAAGCGTGCCTTACGGCGATCCCGGTCGCGGCGCCGACACAGTCTATTTCTGCACCGCCGACGGCGAAGGCAACGCGTGCAGCCTGATCAACAGCCTGTACATGGGCAGCGGCAGCGGGCTGGTCGTGCCCGGCAGCGGGGTCAGCCTGCAAAACCGCGCCGCGCTCTTTGTCCTCGATCCGGCGCACCCCAACGCGCTGGCCCCCAACAAGCGCCCCTACCACACCATCATCCCCGCCATGACGGTCAAGGAGGGCGCGCTGCACATGGCCTTTGGCGTGATGGGCGGCTTTATGCAGCCGCAGGGCCACCTGCAGGTGCTGGTCAACCTGCTCGACCTGGGGATGGAAGCCCAGCAGGCGCTCGACATGCCGCG
>JAFGEY010000031.1 GCA_016931365.1 Anaerolineae bacterium | reverse complement strand
CTGCCGCTGTTCGGCGCGCCGGGGGTGAACACCTCGCTGGAGTCGTTATACTTTGAAGGTTGACCGTCGATGCGTCAGACCGCTGACGACAGACTGCTGACGACAGATCGCTGACCGCCGTTGATGGTGGTGGGAGGACGAACGTGTTTGAAACCACGATTCATCTGGACAAAGCTTTCTTTGGTTTAAGAGAAAAAACGCTGATCGAATCAAGCCCGTTGTCGGCCTCGACCTTTCTTTTCGACAGCGGAGTGTGCGGCGTTCGACTACACAGCGACGTGGGCGAGTTGGTCTTGTTGCCCTTTCAGGGCCAGCAGGTCTGGTCGGCGGCGTTTGGCGAGCGCAACTTGACGATGCAATCGATGTGCGACATGCCCAGGGCCGGCGTGCCCTTTTTGGAAACCTTTGGTGGGTTCGCCCAACACTGCGGTGTGCTGGCCGTGGGCGGCCCCGGCCCCACCGACACGCATCCGCTGCACGGCGAGTTGCCCAACGCGCCCTATCAACAGGCCTGGGTGGTCGTCGGCGAGAACGAAAAAGGGTCATACATCGGCTTGGGCGGGCAGTATCGGCACACGGTGGCATTCAGCACCAACTATATTGCCGAGCCACTGGTGCGCCTCTATGCCGGTTCGACCCTCTTTGACCTGTCGATGACCGTCACCAACCTCAAAAACACGCCGATGGAGCTGCTGTATTTGACTCACGTCAATTTCCTGCCCGTCGACGGCGGACGGCTGGTTTACAGTGCCCAGCCGACCCCAGAGCACGTTCGCGTGCGGGCCAGCATCCCCTCGCACATCAAGCCCGCGCCGGGCTATGCCGAGTTCCTGGCCGAACTGCGTGGACATCCCGAAAAGCATCATCTCCTTTCGCCTGCGCTGCTGGCCGACCCTGAAACGGTTTTTTTCATTGACTATCTGGCCGACGAAAGCGGCTGGGCGCACGCCATGCAGGTTCACCCAGACGGCGCCGCCGTACCCGGCGGCGCCGACTATATTGCCCACCGGCCCGTTCAACTGCCTAAGGCCACCCGCTGGATCAGCCGCACACCCGATCAACAGGCCATCGCCTTGACCGAGCCGGGCACCGCCGAGCCGGAAGGTTACACGGTGGAAAAGGCCAAAGGCAATG
This sequence comes from Anaerolineae bacterium, assembly GCA_016931365.1. Next base: position 7,334 of record JAFGEY010000031.1, on the reverse strand, counting down.
TGCACACGCTGCCGCCACACGGCCAGTTCCACTGCGATATCATGGCCGGTGCGCTGGATGCAGAGCAGGCAGCACAAATAGAGACCAGAATAAAACAGATTGTTGCGTGAAACGTGGTGCGTGAAACGCCAAACAATAGGGTACGCAATACGCACTAGGTAATAAGGAGAAGATCATCAACGTGAATCCAGAGCAGATCGGAAAAAAGTTGAACGACTTTGATCCCGCTATCCGCGCGCGGACGTTGGATGAACTGTTGGCCCTGGTTGGCCAGGGCCAGGTGGAACTGCCGCCGCCGTCTGAAATCGCCAATATGCACAGCCACACGTTCTTTTCATTCAATGCCTACAGCTATTCACCGACGGCGCTGGCCTGGCTGGCCCGCAAGAATGGCTATGGGCTGATGGGCATTGTCGACTTTGATGTGCTGGACGGCGTGGACGAGTTTTTGATTGCCTGCGACCGCGTTGGCGTGCGCGGCAGCGCGGGGATGGAAACCCGCGTCTTTGTGCCCGAGTTTGCGACGCGAGAGATCAACTCGCCGGGCGAACCGGGCATTTTCTATCATATGGGCATCGGGTTCACCTCAAGCAAAACGCCAGATGCAGTTTCTGGCATTCTTGCCAGCATGAGCGGGCGAGCCGCGCAGCGCAACCGCGATATGGCCGCCCGCGTCAACGCCTACCTCGATCCAGTGAAAATTGATTATGAACGAGACGTATTGCCTCTCACACCGGCCAATAATGCCACCGAGCGGCATATGGTCGCTGCCTATATTCAGAAAACCTCTGAGGTTTATCCCGACCGCGGAAGTTTGGTTTGCTTTTGGGCCGACAAACTCAAAATGGAGCCGGCCCAGGTTGAGGCCGTCATTGGCAACCCGGCCAAATTTCAAGACCTGCTGCGCGCCAAACTGATGAAGCGGGGCGGAGTGGGCTATGTGCAGCCCGATGACGGCTCTTTTCCGACGGTGGAAAAAGTGAACGAGTTGATTGTCGCCTGCGGCGCGCTGCCCTGCGCCACGTGGCTCGACGGCACTCTGGCAGGCGAGCAGGCCGAAGAAGAATTGCTAGAATTGCTCATTAACAAAGGTATCGTTGCATTCAATATCATCCCAGACCGCAACTGGAATATCGCCGATCCCCAAGTAAAAGCGGCCAAGTTGGACAATTTGTACTACGTGGTCGAGTTGGCGCAGAAGCTCGATCTGCCGCTCAACATCGGCACGGAAATGAACGCCTTTGGGCAAAAACGGGCCGACAATTTTGACGCGCCCGAACTGGCTCCGGTGCGTCAGGCATTCCTGGACGGCGCGTATTTCATCTATGGGCATACCGTGATGCAACGCGCGCTGGGATTGGGCTACCAGAGCGAATGGGCGAAGCAACATTTGCCCTCCCGCGGCGAGCGCAACGAGTTTTATACACGGATGGGGCGTCAGATCGCGCCAGGAAAAGAAGGGCTGGCGGCGTTGAAAAAGAAGGAGCATTTTCTATGAAACAACTCGACACCTGGCAATTTTCTCTCCCGCGTACCCACACCGGCCTCTTGCAGGGCAACGGCAAGATGGGCGTCATGATCTGGGGTGGGGGCAACGTTTTGCGCGTCACCGTCAACCGCGGCGACTTTTGGGACCATCGCGGCGGCATGCCCTGGACGGATGGCATGAGCTATGCCCGAATCCGACAGTTGTTGGAGGCAGGTGACCAAGTTGGCCTGCGCTATTTATTTGAGGGCGGCGAAACCCTGCCTGGTCAGCCGCATCGCCCCAGCCTTTTGCCGCTTGGCCGCATCGAACTGGTTCTGGATGAGCGCCTGCGCCTGGCATCTGGCGATCTGGACATGCATACCGGACAGGTAGTCGTCTATGCAGAGGGCGCCGAAGAAAGGTGTGACATCACCCTCACTTTGTCCATGGCTGACCCTGTTTTGCACATTCAAACCTCGGCCGCTTTCCCGGCCATCCGCCGTGTCACCGCCTGGGATTACGTTGGGGATGTGTTGCGCGATATCTCATTCTCCGAACCGCAGTTTTTTGACGGTGAAACCCTCTCCGGCTGGGTGCAATCTCGCCCCGTTGACCCGCCGCTGTGTCTGGGCTATCGTTTGGACGAGAGCGGCCTGTGGCTGGGACTGGAATATGGCGACGATCCAGCGGCGGCACAAAAGATGGTCAAGACATTGATTGACCGTTACGTGGCGCATGGTATTGAAAAGCTTCGCCAGGATACGACTGACTGGTGGACAAAGTATTGGCAGACTGCGCCTAGGCTGGACATTCCCAACCCATGCCTGGATTTCCTCTACCGCTATGGCATGTACAAATTCGCTGGCCTGACCAACCCGGACAGCGCGGATGATTCTCATCCGCCCATTCCGGCCGGCTTGCAAGGCCCGTGGATCGAAGAATATCAAATGCCTCCCTGGTCGGGCGATTATCATTTCAACATCAACGTACAAATGTGCTACTGGCCGGCCTTTCACGGCAACCGCTTGAGCCACCTCAAACCGCTCTTTGAGATGATTGCCCGCTGGACGCCGCAGTTGCGCGAAAACGCGCGCATTTTTGTCGGCATTGACGATGGGCTGATGCTGCCCCACGCGGTAGACGATCGCTGTACCTGCATGGGCGGGTTTTGGACCGGCTCGGTAGATCACGGTTGCACGGCCTGGGTCGCACAAATGATGTATGACTATTATCGCTATTCGGGCGATGTTGAATTTTTGCGCCAGACCGCCTATCCCTTTATGGTTGGTGCGATGCGTGTGTACGAGGAGATGCTGGAGCGCGACGGCAACGGCTGGGCCTTGCCCCTCAGCGTGTCGCCGGAATATCGCGGCGCGGCGATGAACGCCTGGGGGCGTAACGCCAGCTTTCAGTTGGCTGCCATCCATCGCCTGTGCGAAAACCTGCTTGACGCGGCGCGAGTGCTCGGTGAGATGCCCAAACCCATCTGGGCCGACATCCAGGCCGGACTGCCCAAAGCGGCGCTGTACGGGCCGGATGGCCGGCAAGAAATCGCTCTGTGGGAAGGCACACCGCTGGAAGAGAGCCATCGCCACCACTCGCACCTGGCCGGCATCAGCCCCTTTGATATCCTCGACCTGGACGACCCGGCATGGCAGCCAATCTATGAGCGATCGCTGCGCACCTGGATCAGCCAGGGCATGGGGATGTGGTCGGGCTGGTGCGTGCCCTGGGCCAGCATGATCCACACCCGCTTTCACAACCCGCAGATGGCCGAGCTGTTGCTGGAGATCTGGGACCGTGTGTTCACCAACGAGGGGCACGGTACCCTGCACGACTGCGCGTTCCCTGGTTTTACGCTGATCGGCGCGCCGCCTATCGTAGCGGACGGCATAAAAAAGAAATATAGTGTTACACGAGGCGCATTAAATGGGATGGCTTTTGAGATACCCATTCCCGAACGGATGCAAATGGACGCCGGGATGAGCGCCACTGCCGCGATCATAGAGATGATGCTGCACGTGCGGCGCGGCGTGCACTATTTATTCGCCGGCGCGCCACCGGAATGGAAAAACGTTTCATTTGATGGTATACTGACCGAAGGGGCCTTCTTGGTGTCGGCAGAACGGGTGGACGGGGTTGTGACCGAGGTGCACATCCACAGCCGGGCCGGCGGCGTGTTCCGGCTCAAGAATCCGTGGAGCGGAGCAGTGACGGTGGTAGATGAAGCGGGGGGAAAAAGAACGATCAGCGGCGAGGTGCTGGAGATTGGCATACAAATGGGACAAAAGGTCACTCTGGTTTCTTATACGTAGCAACTGCACGAGCAAATGCAGTAGTGAGGAGATGGTTTATGCCAGTGAACATTCATGCTGTAGAAAAACCACTATTCAAAATTTTCAGCAATGATTTTGCATTTTCAATACCTCCTTATCAACGTCCTTATGCATGGACAAGAGATCAAGTCTGCGATTTGAATGCGAACCGTTGTTTATCACTCGCGTGTCTGTGTCGGTAGCTGCATGAACTCTAAATTGGCTCGCGTGACCTGTAGAGAGACGAACGATGCCGGTAGGTGCGCTGCGTGCCATTTTGCGCGACGCAGGCATGAGTCCACTGAAAAAACTCAACGCAGAGGCGCTGAGACGCTGGCGATGGGTACATCGAGACGCTGGCGATGGGTACATCGAGACGCAGAGTTTTGATGTTGTTCAAGAAAACCTGTGATATTTTAGTGTTCTCTGCGTCTCTGCACCGCCAACTGGAAGTTGGATGCGTCTCTGCGTTAAAATTGACTTCTTTCAGGGGAGTCAGGCATAAGTGTGGAAGAATTTGATCGACTCTTGAAACAATAAATAGATGGAGAGATAATAATGTTTGAAAAACTAGTTCAATATCAGCGCGCTGACGCGCCTGTACCCGAACAAAACACGCTCTGGCCGCTCTATGGCGCAGGGTTTGAAAATCTGGGCCTGGACGGGCAGCCTATGGCCGTGCCCATGCCCTCCTTTGGCCCCGACGAACTGCTGGTGCGCCACGATGCCTGTGGCCTGTGCTTTTCCGACATCAAGGTGATCAAGGCCGGGCAGTCGCACCCGCGCATCTATCGCAATATGCAGGAAAACCCGGTCGTGCTCGGCCACGAGGTGGCCCTCACCGTCGTCGGCGTGGGCGAAAACCTGAAAAACCAGTACCAAGTGGGCGACCGCTTTATCGTCCAGGCCGACATTTACGCCAAAGGCGTCAATTTAGCGTATGGATACGAAACGCAAGGTGGGTTGTCGCAGTACAATGTACTCGACTGGAAAGTGCTCAACGGTGACGACGGCAATTACCTCATCCCGGTCAAGCCGACCACCGGCTATGCCGAGAGCGCGCTCACCGAGCCGTGGGCCTGCGTCATCGCCGCGTATGAGCTGAAATATCGCGCCGCACTCAAAGCGGGAGGCACGACGTGGATTGTCGGTACGGAATATGGAATAAGGAGTAAGGAATATACTATTTCCTCCGGTTTCGATGCGACTTCTCACCCGGCCCGCCTGCTGCTTACCAACGTGCCCGCCGCGTTTGCCGCTTGGCTCAAAGCGCGGGCCGCCAAATTGGGCATCGAGGTGGTTGATGGGGTCAGTGTGGATGCGCCGCCGGTTGAATTTGTGGACGACATCGTCCTGTTGGGCGCCGATCCCGACTTGATCGAAAAATTCAGCCCGCGCCTGGGGCAGTTTGGCATCATGGCCCTGATGGATGACCAACCGATGCCGCGTCCCGTCTCGGTGGACGTAGGACGCATCCATTATGACCGGTGGGTCTATGTGGGCAGCAAGGGAACAGACATCGCCCAGGCCTACAGTGCGGTGCCGGTGCGCGCCGAACTCAAGCCGGACGGCAAGGCGCTGTTCGTCGGCGCGGGCGGGCCGATGGGCCGCATGCACGTCCAGCGAGCCATCCAGGCCGAACATGGCCCCCAAATCGTCGTCTGCACCGATGTCAGCGATCTGCGCCTGGATGACCTGCGCGTGTCCTTTGCCGCCGAAGCGCAGGCCAAAGGGGTCGAGTTTATCTGCCTGAACCCGATGAACAAAGAGGCTTACGCGGCCGGCATGGCCGCCTTTAAGGAAACCGGTTTTGACGACATTATCGTGCTGGCCCCGGTGCCGGCGGTGATCTCGGAAGCTTCGACATGGCTTGCCCCTCAAGGTGTGATGAATATTTTTGCCGGCGTAACAAAAGGCACGATGGCCCAGATCGATCTGAGCCAGGCCTATCTCAAGGACGCGCGGGTGATCGGCCACTCGGCGTCCAGCATTGACGATATGAAGTTGATGCTCTTTCAAGCCGAAACCGGCACATTGTCGCCCAATCGCTCGGTGGCGGCGGTCGGCTCGCTTTCGGCAGCCAAAGACGGCCTGCAATCGGTGCTCGACACCTCCTTCCCCGGCAAAGTAGTCATTTATCCGCAGATTCGGGAATTTCCGCTCACTTCCCTGGTGGATCTGAAAGAGAAATTGCCTGCTGTCCATGCCTTGCTCAAAGATGGCCGCGAGTGGACAACCGAGGCGGAGGCGGAATTCCTGAAACAAATGTTGCCGTGAGGCGTGAAACATCAAGCGTCAAACGTCAGGTGTGGCGAATGTGCAATACGCAGTACGAAATATAACGACGTAGGAGGGTGCGATATGGGAAAATCATTGATCGGCAAAACCGCGATTGTGACCGGTGGGGCGCAGGGGTTGGGCGCGGCGTTGTGCCAGCGTTTGGCCCAGGAGGGCTGCCACGTTGTTGTCGCCGACATGAACCTGGGCGGCGCAGAGAAAACGGCGGCCGAAATCGCATCAGTGCTTGGCGCTGAACAGACCGGGCAGCGAGTCATCGCCGCTCAGGTGGACGTGACCAATGAAGAGCAGGTGGCGGCGATGGTGGATCGCACGGTGACCGAGCTAGGCCGTCTGGACATCCTGGTCTCCAATGCCGGCATCCTGATTTCTGGCGCGGTGGACGAGTTTGACGTGAATCGCTGGCGCAAGGTGATTGACGTAAATCTGTGGGGCTATATGATCTGCGCCAAACACGCCGTGCGGGTGATGAAGCCAAACAAAAGCGGCGTGATCATCCAGATCAACAGCAAGTCGGGCAAAAAGGGCAGTTTCAAAAACTCAGCCTATGCGGCGGCCAAGTTTGCCGGCATCGGCCTGACCCAAAGTCTGGCTCTGGAACTGGCCCAAGAAGGCATCCGCGTCAACGCCGTCTGCCCCGGCAACCTGCTCAACTCGCCCTTGTGGGTCGACTCGCTGTTCAAGCAGTATGCTCAGAATCAGGGCATCACTGAAGAACAGGTGCGCCAGAAATACATCGATCAAGTGCCGATGAAACGTCCTTGCGAGTACGAGGACGTCGCCAACGTGGTCGTCTTTTTGGCCTCCGACCAATCGAGCTACATGACCGGGCAGGCGATCAATGTCACCGGCGGGCAGGAGATGGGGTAAGAAGAGGAACAAGGGAGTAAGGAATAGGGGAGTAAGGAATAGGGGGGTAAGGAATAAGGGGGTAAGGAATAGGGGGGTAAGGAATAAGGGGGTAAGGAATAAGGGGGTAAGGAATAAGGGAGGGATGTATGGTTGAGCGGCAGAGTTTCGAGACGCTGAAAGCCTGGCAGTTGGCGCGGCAGTTGATGTTGGCCTGTCACAGAATGTCCAGAGGATTGCCGCGAGAGGAGAGATACGATCTGGCCGACCAAATCCGTCGTTCTTCCAAGAGTGTGATGGCCAATATTGCTGAAGGATATGGACGTTACCATTACGTGGACAAGCAGCGCTTCTTTTACTATGCGCGCGGCTCGCTGACCGAAACGATCAATCACATTATCACG
>JAFGEY010000236.1 GCA_016931365.1 Anaerolineae bacterium | reverse complement strand
GATAATCACCGGCTTCGGGAGCGGTGAGATCGCAATACTCGCGCCACGACGCCGTCGTGCTGGCGCAAACTTCTACGTAGTCCGAACCCGTATCGCGCAGGACATAAAGGTCCACATCCGGCGCTGTAGAGGCCGTGATTTCAGCCACCAGCCGCCTGGCGCCGGTCGGAACGGTGACATCGTCATAATAAACCTCGGTCCAGTCATCGAAAGGATCATCATTAGTGGGATCTTCTTCAAGCTGGATGTCGTGCAGGTCGGCCTGTACCAGTCCAAAGGCTTGCACCGTGAAATTCGTAATCGCAACGGCAGTTAAGTCCCTGATCCACTGCGAACCGGCGTTGCGACGCGTGTTGATCTGGAGCAAGTCCGGCAGCGCCCCGGTAGTAGGCTTGACGGCCACCGGTAACCGAGCTACAGGAATGCCCGGATCACTGGGGGTCAAAACGACCTCGCCGAAGACCCAGACGTCATTAGGCAGCGCCGATACATCGGCGGCGACTTCGATGGCTTGTGTCTGGCCGCCAATAGAGAGCGTGAAGCTAACCGGATTGACGCTGAGGCCAAGATCAATCGGTCCATCCACCGTCACAGTCCACGTGATCGTCTCGTCAAGTGTGCTGCGCAGGGTACGCTCCCAACTACAGGAGGTCTGACACTGACCATTGCCCATACTGGCGAGATTCAATGTCTTGGGATCGCCGCCGGTGCTGGGATCAGCCGCCTGGTAGTTGGCGATGGTCTCGTCCAACACCAGGCCGGCTTTGGCCGCTACAGTGAGGTCCACACGGCCCGAACCCATCGCAAAGGGGTCAGCCGGGGTAATGCCATCCTCTTTGAGGACGTCTTGCCAGGCCGTCGTCATCAGCGCCGATTGCACTTCGGCGGGCGTCCAGTCCGGATGCAGCGCCATGATCAGCGCCGCCGCGCCCGCCACGTGCGGGCTGGCCATCGAAGTGCCACTGATGGCATCCCACAAGATGGCGTTGTTCGTGCCATAGGCAGCCAGGATAGAAACGCCGGGCGCAGAAACACTCGGCACGATGATATCGGGCAAGGCACGGTTGGCCCCGCGTGAGCTGAAGCCGGCCAAAATGTCGGCATTGGCATCGGCCACATCCAGGTAAAAACCGGAGATCGTAGCCTCGTGCCCACTGCCAGAAGCGATCCATGCCTTGAGCGCGATACCGTCCTGCAGGCTGATATGCACGGCCGGGAGATAGTGCGGGTCCGAGACGATGCCATCGCCATTATCGGCCAACACCATACCGCCTGCGCCGCTCTGCAGCACCATCAGCCCCTTGTCCACGCGGGCATAGGTCCCGCGGTCGCAGACCACGATCTCACCATGGAATGTTTCAGCCGGGAACGGATTCGTCGGCGCATCCGCCGACCCTGTCGCACACAGTGCAGAGCCATAGTCACCGGCATAGACGATCAGCGCCGGGCCGTAACCCGCGGTGATGCCTGCGCCCTGCATACCAGCCGGTGCCGGGGTATCGCCGCCGCTCATATCCACTAACTCATTGACAAAGTCACGGTCGTGCGTCGTCGCGCCGACCGAGGTGAGCCACGGCGCACCGGCCGGTGAGCCAACCGTCTCGTCACCCGGACCGGCGTTGCCGGCGGAAGTGGCGACAAAGATGCCTGCCTCGCGCGCGTTCAGATAGCCTACCGAGTCAAAGTCACTCCAGGCGTCGGTGGGGCTGTCGCTACCGATCGAGTAATTGACCGTCATCAGCGCATCAGGATCAACCGCCAGGATGGCGGCGTAATCCTCCACAATGTCATCGACCGCGGCCGTCAGTGCGGACGTCGTACAGCAAGCGGCGTAGGCGATGATATTCGCATGGGGGGCAACGCCGGAGATCGTGCGTGTAAGAACCGTAGTCGGCGCGACGAGCGTTGCCGTGACAAAGTTACCGGCGGCTGTACTGGTGGTGTGCGAGCCGTGGCCGTCGGTGTCTACGGGGTTGCCGCCGTTGACGGTCAGATAACCGTGCACGCCGATCAGCTTGTCATTGCAGTAAGTGGAATAGCTCTCCCCAGGAGCGCAGTCACCCAGGAAGTTCCCCGCGCCGAGGGGATTGGTGTGAACGTAGCCGTCCACCGGCCCGACTGCGGCAAACGAGGGGTTGCTGTAATTGATGCCCGTATCAATGACGCCGATCACGACCCCTTCGCCCATCGAACCGACTCCGCCGGATACACCGGAGCCATCCCACAACGCGGGCGCGCCGATCCAGGCAGGGCCATTGTCCGTATGCAGCTCGCGCTCGAAATCGCGCTGCACGAAGATCACGCCGGGCAATGCGGCGATTTTGAGCGCTTCCTCAGGCGTCAAAGTGACGGCCAGGCCATTGTTGGCAGCATAGTACTCATAAGTCACCTCGAGTTGCCGACCCAGAGCCTGGTGTGCGGATTTCAAGAATTCAGCGCGCTTACCGGCCAGGTAGTTCGTATAAGCGGCTACAGCAGGACTTTTGAAATTGAGACCGCGCTGGCCGGTCATCGCCGGACTGGTCGCCGCCAGTCCAGGGATTCCCCCACGATAGCTGGCCAAAGGGGCATCGGCCAGACGGACCAGATAGATACCCGGAGCGGTCTCGCCGTGCGGGGTGGGATTATAATCGGCAGTTTTGATTGCCGCCGGGCCAAACTCTGATGCTTCGCCCGTAGTGAATTTGGGAGGATTCGCTGACTCGGTCAAGGGGGAGGCGGCAACCGATTGTGGGACGGCAACAACGCCAGTGAGGCTCAGCAACAGTGAACCAATCATCAACAAACTGAGCCAATGCCAAATCTTGGGTTTCATTGGTGAAGCTCCTTTCTACGATCAAGTC